>NZ_QGDU01000019.1 GCF_003149045.1 Fibrobacter sp. UWR4
TCTCGGTTAAGTCTCATCGCTTGTCCTTTTCTTGGTCGAAAACGCAAGTTAGAAACCTAACCATCCCTAGAATTCACTTTCTAGGGATTTTTTTTGTTTTCAGCCTAGATCGGATTTACTTGACGATGAGAATCCGCGTCTCTTAAAATTTTTTCGCAATAAAAATTAGAAATTCCTGTAAAAATTCCAATCATTTTTCACAAAACATGTGATTCTCACTACAAATAAAGTACTTTTAGTAAGTTTTTTTGTAAGTATTCATAACGTGTTGACCTGCAACCGGTTACATTTTACAAAAAAACACCCCGTAGGCGTTACCTACAGGGTGTTTTCATAATCACTAGCTTATACAGCTACGTCAATTTTTTCCAGCCGATGCCGAAACGAGTTCGGCATGACGGGCGGGATTACAGTGCTACGCTGGGCATGACGCCCAGGGCCAGGAGCACGAGGGCTGCAACAGCAACGCCGAACTTCAGCAGATAGCTGAAGGGTGCGCTCTGGGCGCAGCAGCACTTGATTTCGCATTCACACTTTGCCGGGGCAAAGAGGACGAAGGCCACGCGCAGGTAGTAGACGGCTGCCACCAGGGACAGAGCGAATGCTACAGCGGCGAGCCAGCCGAGGCCACCAGCCATTGCTTCGGAGAACAGGCTGAACTTGGCCAGGAAACCTGCTGCAGGCGGAAGGCCGGCAAGGCTTGCCAGGCAAACTGCAGTACCCAGGGCAACGAAGGGACGCTTGCGACCGCGGCCGCGGAGGTCGTCCAGGGTTTCGTTGCGGTCGTCACGGCCTGCCAGGTAGGCAACACCAGTGAGAGCGCCAGCGGAACCGATTGCATAGGTCAGCAGGAAGTAGAACATGGAGCTCATCTGGACGGTGCCCTGTTCCACGAATGCGGGGAGCAGGAGGCCGATCACGATGAAGCCAGCGTTCATCACTGCAGAGTAAGCCAGGATGCGGCGGATGGACTTCTGAGCGAGACCACCAAATGCACCGTAGACCATGGAAAGCAGGGAGACGATGACAACCACGTAGTACAGAGCCTTGGGCTGAGCGCCAAAGGTTGCGGGTTCGGAAAGATTCCAGACAGCCACGCCAGTCTTTGCGGCGAGAGTGCCGAGCCAGACGGAAGCGAGAGCGGCAAGAGCGCCGACCTTAACGACGGCAGCCATGAAGCCGGTCACTGCAACGGAAGCACCGGTGTAGACGTCAGCCACCCAGAAGTGGACAGGAGCAGCACCAGCCTTGAAGAGCAGGCCAATCACGGTGAGGAAGGAACCGATTGCGAACAGGGATTCGCGACCTTCCAGGATCTTTGCGCCGAAGTGGGTAGAACCTGTTGCACCGTAGACCAGGACCACACCGTAGAGGAAGAGGGCGCTGAAGATGGAGCCGGAAACGAAGTACTTGAAAGCACCTTCGTTTGCGTTCACATCCTTGCGGCGGATTGCAACCAGGGCGTAAATCGGGAAGCTAGCCAGTTCCATACCGAGGAACAGGGCCAGGTAATCCACAGCCTGGGTCATGAGGGCTGCGCCACAGGTAGCGAGCATCAGGAGGGCGTAAGCTTCGCCACCCTTGAACTTTTCATGACCGAGGGTCCACTGGACACCAGCAATGCCGAGGAAACCGCAGAAGAGGACCGCAATGCCCAGGAGGCGGCGAACCGGATCCATGGCGTACAGACCAAAAGCGGTATCGGTAGAAACCAGGGCGTAGGAACCGATGGCCAGGAGAACGAAAGCGGAAGCGATCCAGGGAAGAACCTTATGCTTGTTTTCGTCCTTGAGGAACGGTTCAGTTGCCAAGGAGATGAGGGCGCCAACGGCGACCAGGATAACCGGCAGAAGAATCATAATGGTATTCATTAGTTGTTACCTCCTTCAGCAGCATTCATTTCTTTCAGCTGAGCGATCAGGGAAGCGCGTTCCTCATCGCTGAAGCCGTTTGCCTTCAGGTTTTCGTCCAGCTGCTTGAAGTCATCTTCGGTCATGGGCTGAGCCACGTCTTCCACACCTTCTTCCGGTGCGGCTTCTTCAGCAACAGCTTCAACCTTGGCGGTTTCTGCTGCAGGAGCTTCTTCCTTCACCACTTCTGCGGGAGCCTTCATCTTTTCGATGGTTTCTTCGGAGAGGAGGTTATAGGAGTTGGAGGTCACGAAGGACGGGTGGATACCAAAGACCAGGAGAAGGACAGCCAGGATGCCGATGGAAGAACCTTCCAGGGCGGTCATGCGAGGACCTTCGACATATTCGCTCTGAGCCTTGCCGAAGATCACCTTCTGGACAAAGCGGAGCATGTAAGCAGCGGAAAGGATGATGCAGAGACCTGCGACGATTGCAGGAACAGGGCCGATGAGCCACAGGGAAACGAGAACGTTGAATTCACCGATAAAGCCTGCGGTACCAGGAACAGCCAGGGCCATGACAGCCACAAAGCCGAACAGGGTGCCGAACACGGGAGTCTTGGTTGCAAGAGCGCCCATCTTGTCCAGTTCGCGAGTACCGGTGTAACGTTCTGCAATACCCATCAGGAAGAACTGGGCGCCAGCGGAAAGACCGTGAGCAACCAGGAGGATCAGCACTGCGGGGAACATGGTATCGGTAATGGTAAAGAGGCCAGCAACAGCAAGGCCGAGATGACCCATGGAGCTGAAGGCCAGGAGCTTCTTGGCATCCTTTGCGCGGAGAGCCATGAGAGCGCCATAGACAGCAGTCACGAGACCGAGAACCATCATGGGATTTGCGATATCCATGGTGCGTTCCGGGAAGAGCAGGATTACCCAGTAAAGCATGCCGAATACGCCAGCCTTACTCATTGCACCGGTAAGGATTGCAGAGAGAGGAGCCGGAGCTTCAGCATAGGAAATTGCCTGCCAGCCGTGGAACGGGAAAATCGGGGTCTTCACCAGGAAAGCAAGGAGGAAGCTGACCACGATAGTCATCTGGAGAGCGGGATCCATGGTATGGAAGGCGCTTGCCAGAGAAATGGGCAGTGCGTTGTCTGCGATAGTGAGCATGTACCACAGGGCCACCATCATAGGAGCGGAACCTACGAGAGTGTAGATGGCAAATGTCATTGCAGCCTTGGCCTTTTCCTTACCGCCGAAACCTGCGATGAGGATTGCAGCGGGAATCACCATTGCTTCGAAGAAGAAGAAGAAGAGAACAGCATCACCGGCAAGGAAGGTACCGTTCATGGAGCCCATCAAGGCGAAGATGCCGATGGCGAAGTTGCGGTAGTTCTTGCAGGTAGTGTTGCGGGCAGTAATCAAGGCGACCAGGGAGAGTGCCGTGGAGAGGAGCACCATCCAGCCACCGAAGCTGCCGTTATAGAGGAAGTAGTAGACAGGGCCCTTTGCGCCAGGGAGCTTGAACCATTCTACGGGATCCGTAGCCTGGTTGCCAGAGACGAGCAGAGCAACAGACATCACTACGAAAGCGATGCCGAAGAGGAAGGCCATGCGAGAGGAAGACTTAGGATCTTCCTTGGAAGTTGCAACCATGAGGATAGCTGCAACAAACGGGGCCAAGACGAGGAGATGGAGAAGCATTAGATCAAACCTCCAGTCAGAAGAACAACAAGTACAAGGGCTGCCACGCCAGCGATGCTAAGAGCAAGCTGCAGACGGACCTTGCGTACCTGGAAGGATGCGGCACCATCACCCAGGATCAGGGTAATGTTGGCAACCAGCCACTGTGCGAACTGCACCAGCTTATCCACGCAGTTGTCGACAATCCAGGCGATCACATTGGTAAGGCCAATGAACCAGCCGTGAATAATGTCGAAGAGGAAGGTCCAAGTTGCCTTGCCACCTTCGGGGCGAGTGCTCTTGGTAGCAGTGGGAACCTTCTTGAATGCGAAGTAAGCAATGACGATACCCACCAGAGCGGCGAGAGTACCGAGAGCGGCAAACATCATGGGGTTCACGTGAGCGGCGGAATGAGCCACGGCGTTCTGTGCTTCACCCACAACCGGTGCGAGAGCATGTTCGAAAGTGTTGAGACCCAGGGATTCAGCCCAGAGGTAACCAGTACCAACTGCGCCAGCAGCGAGGATCACCATCGGAATCAGCATGCAAGCCGGAGCTTCGTGAATATGAGCTTCGCTTTCCTTGGAACCACGGTATTCACCGAAGAAGGTCATGATAATCAAGCGAGTCATATAGACAGCGGTAATCACTGCGGTGAGGAGGCCAACTGCATAGAATGCAGGACCCATAGGACCGCTCATGTACAGCTTTTCAAGAATGAGGTCCTTGGACCAGAAACCTGCAAAGCCCGGGATACCGATAATGGCAGCGAAAGCAAGCAGCATGACGCCGGCGGTAACGGGCACCTTCTTGGCCAGGCCACCCATCTTGCGCATATCCTGTTCACCAGCCAGAGCGTGAATCACAGCACCGGCACCGAGGAACAGAGCGGCCTTGAAGAAGGCGTGGGTGAAGACGTGGAAGATGGAAGCATCGAAAGCAGCCACACCTGCAGCCATGAACATGTAGCCCAGCTGAGAGATGGTAGAGTATGCAAGCACCTTCTTGATGTCGTTCTGGAAAAGGCCAGAAACTGCAGCCCAGAAAGCAGTCAGGGCACCAACGATAGTGATGATGTCCAGGACCACCGGCAGAGCGGCGAACATGGTAGAAAGACGAGCAAGCAGGTAGACGCCAGAAGTCACCATGGTTGCAGCATGGATCAAGGCGGAAACCGGGGTCGGACCAGCCATTGCATCGGGCAACCAAGTGAGAAGAGGAATCTGAGCGGACTTACCGGTGCAGCCGACGAAGAAGCAGATACCGGCAGCGGTGAGAGCCGGCATGATGATAGCAATCTGACCACCGGCAATTGCAGCCTTGAGGAAGCTCAGCAGGGAGTCATACTGAAGGATGGAATTGGACTGAGCAACGTTCAGGCCCAGGAAGATGAGGATCAGCATACCCATGAGGAAGCCGATATCACCAACGCGGTTCACGATGAAAGCCTTGTTAGCAGCCTTGCAGTTGTCCTTGTCGTGGTTCCAGAAACCGATCAGCAGGTAGGAGCAGAGTCCTACGCCTTCCCAACCGAAGAAGGTAAGCATGAGGTTGTCGGAAAGGACCAACACGATCATGCTGAAGAGGAACAGGTTGATATAGGAGAAGAAGCGGGCAAAACCGCGGTCACCGTGCATGTAGCCGATGGAGTAAAGGGCGATCAGAGAACCGATGCCGGTTACGAACAGCAACATAATGCGGGACAGGTTGTCAAACAGGAAGCCGAAATTCACGTTGAGGAACGAGAGATCGATCCAGTTGCACAACACGCTGCGGATGCCTTCTTCGGGCATATTCAGAGAGAGGACCACAACACTTGCGAAAGCCAGTGCGGGGAACAGCACAGCCAGTGCGCCCACCAGACCTTCAGAAGGGCCCTTCTTGCTGCCGGAAGATGCTACGGCAATGATGCCGAGCAGGATCGTGCCGATCAGCGGGAAAAGCGGAATGAACCAAAGCGGTAAATTTGTCATGGCTTACCCCTTCATGTTAGTGAAAGAGTCAGAGTCAACACTTTCACGGTTACGGAAAATCAGGATCACCAGAGCAAGGCCAACGCAAGCTTCTGCGGCAGCCACAGCGATAGTGAACAGCGGAACGATCTGACCTGCGGCACTCAATTCAGCAGGCAGAGTCTTTGCAAAGCCAACCATGGACAGGTTCACGGCGTTAAGGGCGAGTTCAACACCCATCAGCACGAAGAAGATGTTACGGCGGGCAATTGCAACAACCAGGCCGATGGTGAAAAGCACCAGGGCGAGGATCTGAATGTACATAGCTTGGAGTTCCATTATTTACCCTCCTTTTCAGACACTTCAGAACCCAGGCGCTTCTTAGCCATGAGAACTGCAGCAGCCATAGAAGACAGAAGCAACAGACCGAGAACTTCGAACAGGACGAAGTAACCGGGGCCGTTCTGAGCCATGTTGAACAAGGTTTCGGAAGTGAACTTCACGCTGCCACGGATAGTCGTTGCGTCGAAAGCGAGAGGTGCACGAACCAGGACGAAACCAACTAGGCCACAAAGAACAACAACTGCGGGAACCACAAAGAGGGAAACCTTGTCGAAGCGCGGGGTGTTGTTATCCTTGCCAGCGTTCAGCACCATGATCACGAAGGTCAGGAGCATGACGATAGCACCGGCATAGACCATGATCTGGACTACACCCATGAAGGGGCTGCCCAGAAGGCCGTAGATGCCAGCCATGGAAAGCATGGACAGGATGAGGGAAAGAGCACCATAGAGGGGGTGCTTGGCGAGGAGCACGCAGATAGCGGAGCCAACTGCGATCACTGCCAGAACGATGAAATAAATCAGGGCGAGCATTATTTAACCTCCATGCCCCAGACCTTGCGGGCCTCGGCGTTCTTGGTACCGCCCGGAGCCATCTGGCTCTGTGCGTCATCGGGGTAATCCTTGGGATCCCAGTTGATGAGATCAGCCATGTGGGCCACGAATTCTTCACGGGTACGGTGTTCAAATACGATTTCCTTGGTATCCATGCGGAGAGCATCTACCGGGCAGGCTTCTGCGCAAAGGCCGCAGAACACGCAGACCAGATGGTCGATGTCGAAACGCATGACGCGCTTTTCGATACGGGGATCATCGGACTGAGTTGCTTCGATGAAGATACAGTGAGCAGGGCAAGCAGCAGCGCACATACCGCAGGCGACGCAACGAGGGGTGCCATCGGGGCGCAGCATCAAACGATGCTTTGCACGGTAGGTCGGGAGGATTTCCGGCTGACCTTCAGGATAGGAAATGGTGGGCAGCTGTTCATAGCGGAAGAAACCGCGGGCAGCGTGCTTGAGGGTGGTCCACAGACCACGCATAGCCTCGAAAATGTAGAGGCGTTCCACCCAGTTCATGGGCTTCTGTTTGATAATACGAGCCATTAGTTACTACCTCCCACAAGCTTTGCAATAACTGCAGTCACAATGAGGTTCAGGATAGCGATGTTAAGAATGATCTTCCAGCCCAGGTGCATGACGTGGTCATAGCGGAAGCGGGGCAGAGTCCAGCGAACCCAGATCCAAACCCAGCAGAACATCACGCTCTTGATCACGAGGACCAGCAGGTGGATCACAGCAGTACCGAGAGCGGTTGCCAGGGTGTTTGCGCCACTTGCAGTGTAAGCGACTTCCGGAGTATAGAACATCCATGCGCAGATTGCTGCAGCGATGAACACGACTGCAGCGATACCGCCCACCAGGTTGTACAGCTTGTATTCCTGGAGAATGACCATCTTGTTGGACTGCTTGGAGAGAGCCAGCTTCTTGGAGTAGCGATGGACCATGTGGAGGAATGCAAGGGCCAGGAAAGCGAGAATGCCACAGAGAACGGTCAGAGAGCCGCCCATGTGAGCCTGCATGGTTTCGGTAGTCACGAACGGAACAGAGTAACCGCCAAGGAAGAGGGTTGCCACCAGGAAGGAAGCGATGCAGATATGAGCGTATTCGCCCATATAGAACATACCGAACTGCATTGCACCGTATTCGGTGTGGTAACCAGCAACCAGTTCCGGTTCACCTTCGGCAACGTCGAAGGGAGCACGGCCAGTTTCTGCGATAGTTGCAATGAGGAAGCAGAAGAATGCCACAGGCTGGGCCACAATGCCCCACACATGGTGTTCCTGCCAGCTGACGATGTCGGTCAGGTTGAAAGAACCTGCGAGAACCAGGAGGCCCATCATGGAAAGGCCCTGGCAGACTTCGTAACTGACGGTCATTGCAGAAGTACGAAGAGAACCCAGGTAGCTGTACTTGGACTTGGATGCCCAACCAGAAAGAACTGCACCGTAGGCAGACAGGGAGGACAGACCAAAGAGCAGCAGGATACCCACGTCGGAATCAAGGATAGAACCGCTGATCTTTACAGCCTTGCCACCCCATTCGAAGGCCATGGGGCCAAACCAGGGAATGACGCAGGGAGAAAGGAACACGATTGCAAAGGGAATAGCAGGTCCCAGATAGTAGAGGAACTTGCTAGAACCCTTGGGGGCAAACATTTCCTTGAAGAACAGCTTGGTACCGTCGCACATGTTCTGGACATAGCCGAACAGGCGGACCCTACCGAAGATGGGGAACTTGATGTAGGAACGGTTCGGTCCCTGACGGTCCTGCATAAAGCCGGCGCCACGGCGTTCCATAGGAATCAAGAGAAGGATGTAAAGGACCGGCACGAAGCAGAAGGCGAACTTTGCGATCGTGATCAGCCATTCAACCCAGGATTTGGATTCGATAATATCCATTATGCGTTACCTCCTTCAAGATGAAGGCCAGTGCTCTTGATGCAATCGTATGCAAGGCCTGCGAGAGCCGGAGCGTATTCGGCAGCCTTCTTGAAAGCGTCATAGGCACAGGTGAAGGTGTTACCAGCAAGTTCAGAGAGAACTTCGTAGGCGGGCTTCAGTTCTGCATCGGGGCAGGTGGGAGCAGCGTTCAACTTCTGGAGAATGTTGAGGGAGTTCACCATAGTGCCCTGCACTTCGCTCCAATGCTTGATACCGAAAGCGAGAGTTGCCTTGCTTGCAGTTTCGTCGTTGAAAGCGGAAAGAACAATGCGGGTCGGAATCTTTTCGATGACGTCCATGGACTTGTTGCCTTCGCCAACGATGTTGTTGTTCACGCAGACCAGCACGGAGAATTCAGAAACGCGCTGAGCGAGATCCCACAGATTGTCATCCGGGAGACCCAGGAGCTTGAAGCCTGCGCGGTTAGCCATGGGGTCACCGCTCTTGGCAATGCCATCAGGTTCAGACTTGATCTTGAGGGTACCTGCGAAGATTTCTGCGCGGTCGCCCAGGGATTCCTTCAGCATACGGAATGCAGCCAGGTCTTCGATGGTGCATTCGCCACCAGCAACCAGGGCAACCTTACCATTCTTGATGGCGTCCTTCATGACGCTCATGCCGCCGATAGCCGGCAGACGATTCTGATTGAAAGTCTGGAAAGCGAGACGGCTGGTGTTAGAGAGCCAGCTACGGTTCACTTCCGGGTTGCAGCGAGGCATCATACGGTAGATCTTGCCATCAGCGTGATCCAGCCAGATGTTTGCACCCAGGGAGTCATCCATGGAGATGGTGGGAGTGTGGCTCAGGAGCCATACACGCTTCTGGAAACGGAAGTACTTTGCAGTCATTGCGCCAGTGGGGCACACATCGGTAACGCAAAGGTCATATTCGTGATCCAGCTTTTCGCCAGGGAATGTAGTGATGTAAGTATGGTCAGCACGGCCAGCCAGCTGCAGCTGTTCATCCTTGGCGATGGTGCGCATGAAACGTACGCAACGGTCACACTGGACGCAACGTTCTTCGTCGAGAAGAATGCGGGGGCCGATATCCACATGCTTACCACCGCGGACCTGACCCTTACTGTCAATGAACTGGTGAGCCGGATTACCGTGGTAGTTCTTACCATATTCCGGACGCATGCGGCCTTCGTTCTGGCCAGCTTCCATGTAGTTTTCCTGCAGGGTGCATTCGCCGGCCTTGTCGCAAATGGGGCAGTCCAGCGGGTGGTTCACCAGCATGAATTCCTGGGTAGCCTTGCGAGCGTTCTTTACGCGAGCAGAGGATGCAGGAGTGTAGATCTTCATGCCCGGGGCAACAGGAGTGTAGCAGGCAATGACCAGCATACGACCGCGGGGGCCTTCCTGTTCAACGAGGCACTGACGGCAGTTACCGGAAACCGGAAGATACGGATGGTAACAGACGTGAGGAGTTTCAATCCCGACAGCCTTGAGGGCTTCGAGGAGGTTTGTGTCGCCAGGAACCATCACGGCCTTGTCATCCACGAAGATTTCCACCTTCGGGCTGTTTTCGGTCGGGAGTTTCGGCATGTTATAGAAGTTACTCATAATTTATTACCAGAAGATTCCAGGACGATAAGTTTCTTGTACACGGGGCTTTGCGTGATCCGGATTCTTTGCGATGTATTCGTCAAAGTCAGCACGGAACTTGGCACTGTAAGCACCAACCGGGCCACCCAAGGAAATGGACAGCGGGCAAATGGTAACACCACCGAAACCACCACAGAGGCTCTGCATCAGTTCCACATCGCCGTCATGACCGTTGCCAGCAACGATCTGGTTCAAAATGCGGTGCAAAAGACCGGTACCTTCGCGGCAAGGAGTGCACTGGCCGCAAGATTCGTGGCTGTAGAAGTTACCCAGAACGTTCAACAAATCCACCATGTTGTGGGTGTCGTTGATGACGATCATAGCACCGGAACCGAACATAGTCTTCATGGAGGCCAAACATTCGTAGTCCATGGTGGCAACTGCAGCTTCTTCGGCAGTCAGCGGAGCACAAGAGGAACCGCCCGGCAGCACAGCCTTCAGCTTGCCGCCCACCACGCCACCGGCGTATTCGTTGATCATGGTCATCATGGGAGTTCCGAGAGGAGCTTCGTAAACGCCCGGGTTCTTTACGTCACCAGAAATGCAGAACACCTTGGTACCGCCTGCACGGGGAGTACCCATCTTGGCGTATTCGCTAGGATCGTGCTTGAGGATCCAGGGGAGAGCCATAATGGTTTCCACGTTGTTCACGCAGGTGGGGCTCTTCCAGGCACCGCTAACAGCCGGGAAAGGCGGCTTCAGGCGGGGCTGACCCTTCTGGCCTTCGAGAGAGTTAATGAGTGCGGTTTCTTCACCGCAAATGTAGGCGCCAGCGCCACGGTGTACGAAGATATCGAAGCAGAACTTGGTTCCGCAGATATTTTCGCCAAGGTAGCCGGCGGCATAAGCCTGGTTCAGAGCCTTGTTGAGGCTTTCGATGCAGGGCAGGAATTCGCCACGGCAGTAGATGTAAGCTGCGCGGGAACCCAGAGCCCAAGCGGCGATGATAAGACCTTCGATCAAGCGATGAGGATCTTCCAGCATGAGGAAGTGATCCTTGAAGGTACCGCCTTCGCCTTCGTCAGCGTTCACCACGATGTAAACCGGCTTGCCGGTACCGCGGGGAACGAAGCTCCACTTCATACCAGTGGGGAAGCCTGCACCGCCACGGCCACGCAGATTGGAGCGCTGGACGTAGTCGATGAGCTCGAACTGGCTCATGTTGAACAGACGTTCGGAAATATTTTCGTAGCCGCCCAGCTTCTTGTAGACTTCAATGTCCTGGGCGCCCTTGCCGAAGTTTTCAGTACAAACTTTTACGCATTCTGCCATAATTATACCGCCTTTTCTTCCGGAGCCGGCTTCTGAGTGGTAACAGCAACTGCGGAGGGCTTGGCAACGCGTTCGCCGGAGGTTGCGATCATGCGATATTCATCGCCGACCTTACCTGCTGCGTCCACAAAAGCCTTGTCCTTGACGCCGGGTTCGCCAACAGCGACCCAATCATTGCCAGACTTCTTTTCGACGACGATCTTAGTGAATTCCGGAGCGCCCTTCCAAGTGAGGGTAGCGCCAGTTTCGTCTGCTTCGGCCTTAACGCAAAGAACCGGAGAAGGAGGAGCGTAGTCAGCGACCTGAGGCTTTGCAGTTGCACCAGGAGCACCCGGGTGACCGCAGTGCCCCTTCACAACACCGCCCAGCACGTCGTGCTTGGGAACATTGTTTGCGTGGGCCTTGCACCAGTCGATGATGCGATCGATGGAAGCTTCGGTCAGAGTAGTGCCGCGCTTCATCTTCAGTTCGCCATTCACTACGTCAGTTGCGAAGTCATCGTTCACCAGCATCATGGGGCCGTTGCCGCAGGAGCCCAGGCATTCGACCTGGAGGATGGTGAACATGCCATCGGGAGTGGTTTCGCCGGACTTGATGCCCAGCTTGTTTTCCACGTACTTGATCAGGGGCTGAGCGCCCTTGATTGCGCAGCTGATGTTACGGCAGAACTGCAGCAGGAACTTGCCCTTGGGGGCGTGATTGTACATGGTGTAGAAAGTAGCAACGCCAAGAGCGTGAGCAGGAGCGCAACCGCAGACGTTTGCAGCCCAGCGGATACCTTCGGTGGGAACCCAACCGAAAACGCCCTGAACCAACCAAAGCACTTCAAGAAGAGCGCCCTGGCCTTCGGGATAACGGCTCAGGAGATCGGCACAACGTTCCTTGATTTCGGGAGCGTTCAGCTTGTCCAGCACTTCCTTGGTGGGAGGCTGGGGCTGAGCCTTGTGTACATGGCCAAAAGTTTCAGCCGGATCTGCAGCATAGCCAATGGGCTGCTGCGGGCGATCGAACTTCAGGTTGTTGTTGGCAACGACCTGAACGGCACCTTCAATATGTTCTCTCATCGGTCGAGTTCTCCTGCAATCATGTTGAGGCCAGGCAGAGTAGCCATGGAGTCAGCAAGGGTAAGGCCTTCAACCAGGTAGTTGAAAGCAGAAACGTGAGCGAGGCTCGGGGAACGAACCTTGATACGGTACGGGTGACCGGAACCATCGGAAACGATGGTGAAGCCCAGTTCGCCGTTTGCGCATTCGGTACCGCAGTAGAATTCGCCTTCCGGTACGCGGATGCCTTCGTAGACGCTCTTGAAGCGGCCTATGAGGCCTTCCATATCCTGATAGGCCATCTTGTGGGACGGCACGCGGATGCGGGGGTCGACGATATCGATGGGACCCGGAGCGAGACGCTTCAGAGCCTGGCGAACGATCTTCACGGATTCTTCAATTTCAGCGAGACGAACCTGCAGACGGTCGTTTGCGTCACCATTGGTGCCAACCACAACGTCCCAGTCGTAGGTTTCGTAATCGTAATACGGTTCATCCTTACGCAGGTCGCTTTCTACGCCGGTAGCACGGAGTACAGGGCCGGTCCAGCCGTAGCTGATTGCGTCTTCCTTGGAAATCTTGGCAACGCCAACGGTACGATCCAGGAAGATACGGTTACGATCCAAGCAAGCGTGCAGGTCCTTGAGGGCCTTTTCCACAGAGTTGCAAGCTGCGAGGACTTCGTCTTCGAAACCATTGTAAGTATCGCGATAGAGGCCACCGATACGGGCATAGCTGTTCGTCAGACGAGCGCCTGTGAGCTTTTCCCAGATCAGCATGATTTCTTCACGGGGGTTAAATGCATACATGAACGGAGTGGTACCGCCAAGGTCCTGGAATGCAGCGGCCACGCAGATGAAGTGGTCGTTGATACGGGAAAGTTCATTCACGATAACGCGGATGACCTTGTTGCGTTCCGGGATTTCAATGCCGAACATCTTTTCTACGGTACGGCAGAAAGCGATGTTGTTCATCATGGCAGAGCAGTAGTTCAGACGGTCGGTGTACGGGAGAGCCTGCTGCCAGGTGCCGCGTTCCACCATCTTTTCAAAGCCACGGTGCATAAAGCCGATTTCGCTGACGCCAGCAACGATGGTTTCGCCATCGAGAGCGGCAAGCAAACGTACGCAGTGGTGGGTTGCCGGATGAGTCGGGCCCACATTCAGAGCCATGAGGCTCTGCTTTTCGCCATTCGGATCTAATACGATCATGCCTTAATACTCCCTTCAAGAAAATCTTCATCAACGGGATCCACTTCTTCGGAGCGTTCGATGACCTTGTAACCCTTGGATTCAAGGCGCTGTTCGAGAGCGGGAAGCAGGAAGTCGCTGGTAGAAAGCCACTGACGCTTATGGGCAGGATAATCCTTGCGAAGCGGGTGACCGATAAATTCAACGTGATTCAAAATACGACGCAGATCGGGGTGGCCGATGAACTTAACTCCATACTGGTCAAAGACTTCGCGTTCGAGCCAGTCGGCACTCTTGTACAGGTCGGTAACGGACTGGACCTGGAGGTCCGCTTCGCTGACCAGCACCTTAAGACGGATGCGGGCGCCAGCGACGGTCATGCTCTTGAATGCATAGGAGACCGCAAAACGAGGACCTTCATGATTGGGGTAAGTCAAGTAGTCGATACCCGCAGCGTCCAGGAGCATATCCATCTTGACGGGGGCTTCATTCTTGAGGAATTCCACGGCGGCGTGGAGATTTTCCTTGGGAACGACTACGCAAGCATCCCACTTGGCTGCCTGGTCCGGAGTTGCACCGAACTTGGCTCCAAGGAGCTCGATAATCTTATCTACAGATTCCATTCCTTACTCCTTCCAGAACTGGGCTTTCTTCACCAGCATCTGTTCCTTTTCAATCAGGAAATTCTTGGCGTCAGCGATCTTTTCGCTAGCGAGAGCCTTAGCTTCGGCCTTGGCTTCGGCAGTCTTTGCCTTGATGAGTTCCAGCTGTTCCTTGACTCGTTCGGCACGCTGCTTCATGAAGGATTCGTCCTTGATCTTGTTCTGCAGGTCGAACATGGCGTCGAAGAAAGCTTCCGGACGGCTGGGGCAGCCACCGATATAAACGTCTACGGGGATAATGTGGTCAATGCCCGGAACAGTGCAGTAGCAGTCATAGAAACCGCCAGAGCTAGCACAAGCACCCATGGCGATGACCCACTTGGGTTCAGCCATCTGCTCGTACATACGCTTCAGGATCGGAGCCTGCTTATAAGTAATGGTGCCGGACACCAGCAGGACGTCAGACTGACGCGGGGTAAAGCGCACGTATTCAGAACCGATACGGGACAAGTCGTAACGACCCACTTCCGTACTCATGAATTCGATTGCACAGCAAGCCGTACCATAAGGGAACGGCCACAGGGAATTGGTACGACCCCAGTTGACCAGGAAGTCAAGAGAGGAAGTAATGAAATTCGGCTTTTCTGCCTCTGTACTCATAGGAGATTACCTCATAAAATGCAGCCCAAAGATAGAAATTTACAGAAAATGGACAAAGCCCAAATGAGGAAAGCGGCATATACGACGCAGATAGTCCGTCCCGAAATTAGACTTGACTAACATAGGTTCGAAAAAAATTCTATCTTTTTATTTCCTCTTCAAGGGAAAAAATGTGATATTTACAACACTCACAACGGGAAATCAAGTTCCAACTAGCCCTAATCCTTGAAAGCCAATCGTTATATTTTTACCTTTGGCGCGGTTTTTGGTTTATTTGGTTCATTTTCTATCAGAGGATATGATGGAAATTTCAAAATTTGGAGAATTGTACTGCAGTTTCAGAGAGGTTCTTTTTGAAACTCTCTCCTCCATGAAGACTTTTCCCCTAAAAGTGCAGGAAGCCTTCCCTCCCCTGGCGAAGGAAACGCACATTGGCGCCATGGCCCTTGGCCTAAACGCCCCTCCCTCTGATTATGCCCCCAATGGGGCGGACGTCCAGGAAGTTCTTTTCCAGGATAAGGAAACCTGCCCCGTCCTGAACGATGACGAAGCATTTGTAAAGCAGATGTTCACTAGAGAAAGTGGCAGCTTTGTTATCAAGCTCTATCCGATACAGGGGCATCAGTTTGACGAAGCCGAACTGAAGATTTGCCAGCTTTTGGCAATCGACTGCTTCATTCTTGGCGGCCGCGCACGTCTGATGGACTTTATGGAATACGCCATGTCCACGGAACCCATGACCAAGACGGACAACCAGCAGACTCTCACCCGCAAGATGGGTATGCTCGCCGCACGCGGCATGCTGAAGGACTTCACCGGCATCTTCCTGAACCTGAAGAACTTCAAGTATATTAATAAGTCCATGTCCAGTGCCGTGGGCGACTTGGCCATCAAGATTTACGCCAAGGCCATCATGGATAGCATGGAAGAATTTGAAATCGTCTGCCGTCTAGGCGGAGACAACTTCTACGTGCTGGTCAAGAAGGAAAACCTTCAGAAGTTTATCGATCGTTTCTCCAAATTCGAAGTAAAGCTTTCCCAGGGACCCAAGCCGGTTGAATTCGTCATCCAGGCACGTATGGGTATCTATAACGCGACCCCCAAGGACGGCGTTGCCGAACTGATGAACAACGCATCCACGGCCCTGAATGTCGCAAGAGAACTGCGCACCTCCGACCTGATCTTTTTCAGCAACGAAATGCAGATCCAGGCCATGCACCACAGGGAAGTTTCCACGGAATTCCGCAACGCCCTGCAGAACAGGGAATTTGTGGTCCACTACCAGCCCAAGGTCAACATCAAGACCAAGCAGCTGTGCGGTTCCGAAGCTTTGGTCCGCTGGATCCGTCACAAGACTATCGTCCCGCCCATGGATTTCGTCCCTATCCTGGAACAGGAAGGCTCCATCTGCCAGCTGGACTTCTACGTCTTTAACGCCGTCTGTCGCGATATCCGCCACTGGGTGGATATGGGCATTCCTCCGGTACGCATTTCCATCAATTTCTCCAAGCGCCACTTGAAGAATCCCAACTTCGCACAGGACATCCTTTCCGTCATGTCCCAGCACCGTGTGGAAAGCAAGTTCATCGAAGTGGAACTGACCGAGGTTTCCGACTACGACGACTACAAGGCCATGCAGACCTTCGTGACCATCATGCGTCAGAACGGCATTTCCGTCTCCATCGACGACTTTGGCACAGGTTACTCCACCCTGAACGTCCTGAAGAATTTCGATGTGAACGTCATCAAGCTGGACAAGTCCCTGCTGGACAACATCGGCAAGGAAAACTCCATGGACGAAGTGGTGGTGAAGAACGTGGTGAACCTGGCCAAGGAAATGAACAAGGAAGTCATTGCCGAAGGTGTGGAAAGCGAAGCACAGGCCAAGTTCCTGGAACAGGTGAACTGCAACAATGTTCAGGGCTACCTGTTCGACAAGCCCCTGAGCCACGACGACTTCCAGAAGCGTCTTACAGGCGAAAAACCGTACTAAATCCAATGCCGAGGCATCTCGGTTCATTCTAGCCGTCATGCCGAGGAATCTCGGCATCAGCTTTTTATAGCGAATCTTGAAATAAACTCAAGATGAACACGGCTTGTTTTTATATATTTCATAAAATGAAGAAACTTGTTCACCAGAAAGAAAAATGCCTGAGATGCGCCGGCTGCGTTGGCGTATGCCCCAAGATGGCCCTGGACATGTACGGTCTGGATTTGCAGATCGATCACGAGAAGTGCATCCGTTGCGGACTTTGCACTCGCACTTGCCCTGTAGGCGCCCTCAAGATTCAGGAGGTGGACAATGCTTGATAACCAGTATGATGTGGTAGTCATTGGCGCAGGTCCTGGCGGATCTGTTACCGCCCGTAATTTGGCGCGTGAGGGCCACAAGGTCCTGTTATTGGAAAAACGCGAAAAGATCGGCTACCCGGTACGTTGCGGAGAGGCAAGCACTAAACTTTCCGACCTACAGACCTACGGCCCTATTGACGAAAGCTGTATCGAAAGCATCATCAACGGCCTTTACATCTATGGTCCCGATGGCGTAAATATCGAGCTTCCCCAGGAAAACACCGGCATCATGCTGGATCGCGAAAAGTTTGACCCGTGGCTTGCAAAGCTTGCCGCAGATGATGGCGCCGAAGTGGTAACCGCCGCACGAGCCGAATTTGTTAGTGAAATTGAAGGTTCCGGAAAGGACGGTTTTAGAACTGTTCGCGTGGTTCTGGGCAAGGGCAACGGAGATGGTTCCGTTACCGAGACCGCCACACAGGAAATCCGCGCCAAGATGGTTGTTGCTGCAGACGGCGTCGAAAGCCGCTTTGGCCGCATGCTTGGTCTGGACAGCCTGCAGAAGCCCGCAGGAACTTGCACCGGCATTGACATCCAGGTGGATGGCATGCTTACCCGTCCCGACTACCTTACCTTCTGGCAGGGTTACGATTTTATTAACGACGGTTACATCTGGAGCTTCCCCAAGCAGAAGAGTAACGTCACCAAGTTTGGCGCGGGATTCCTGATTCCGCCCAAGGCTGGTCCCTCTATTTACGAAGTCACCATGGAATGGCTGGAAAAGCTCTTCCCGGGGGCAAAGATCAATAAGGTTGTTGGCGGTGTGATTCCCGTTTCCAGCACGCTGAAGGACTACACGCTGGACCGCTTCGCCCTCGTTGGCGATGCCGCCCATCATACGAACCCCCTCACCGGTGGCGGCATCGCGGCCGCCATGCGTGCCGGACGGTTCTGTGCCCAGACCGTCCACGAGGGCCTGACCGCCACTTCCGGCGAGTCTGCCGACCTAAGCAAGAACTTCCTGAAGCTTTACGAAAAGCGCTGCTACGACTACTTCGGCAAAACTCATGAATTCGAATACAAGTTCCGCAAGTTCCTTCTGGAAATCAACAAGCAGGAACAGGTGGGACTCTACAAGGTCCTGCAGGGCTTTGCCCTCAGCGGCTGCAAGAAGCGAGCCTTCCTGAAAACCCCCATACAGTCCGCCAAGTACCTGTACAAGTTCATGAAATTCAAGGGTTAATGCGATAAATAGAGAAAAAAACGTATTTTTTCGCAAAACAAAAGGTTCTCGCATCAAAAAGCGAGAACTTTTTTGTTTAGAATAAGCTATATCTAGAAAGTTACGAATTACTTATTTGGGATTTGCTTATGAGAAAAGGTTTTACGCTCATCGAAATTATGGTGGTCATTGTCATCATGGGCATTCTTGCCGCGGTGGCAGTTCCTAAACTTTTCGGCAATGTGGCAAAGGCCAAGGTTTCTGAAATTTCAGTAGCAGCAGGCGCCTATATCAAACTGCAGGACGTATTCCTGGCAGAAAAGACCGCCCTAGGGAATTGGGCGGCCATCGGTTACAACGCTCCCGGTAACGGAAAGACAAACAATTTCTGCTACAACCAGGGCACCATGACCGAGAATACAACCGCCGTTGAACAGCAGAGCGAATCTCTCATCGGCTGGGCAGCCTCCAACGTAGCGACCCTTAACAACTGTCAGGCTGGTGGCTGGTGGTCCCTAGTTATCAGTGTCCAGGGAAGCAATGACGCCGCATACAACCACAACGTAAGTTCCAACGAATGTTCCGCACTTGTTACTGGTTGGGGCCTAGGAACCACCATGTCCGGAAGTTGCGAAAGCACCAGCGTAAACCAGGTAGCGGCAGCCACTCCTCAAGCCACCCCCCAGCCAGCACCTCAGGAAACTCCGAAGGAAGAACCGAAGAATGAACCTGAAACTCAGCCGGAACAGGTGCAGGAAGAAGAAAAAACTGATCAGCCCGTCGAAGAAGATACTCCAGAACAGCAAAGAACAAAGTTGATGAATCTCCTTAAGGAGGCCAGTGACGCAAGAGCTGCGGCAAGAACAGCATCAAGTGAAGCAACAATTCTTGAAACGGAAGCGGCACTTGCAGCAAGTATTGCTAACAATTGTTTGATTATAAATTGCGCAGAAAAAAAGGAAAGAGCCCAAAAACTTCGTGATCAAGCAACAGCAAAACGAACAGAAGCAAACGAACTGAAATCTACAGCCTCAGAAAAGACAGACTTGGCTAAAAAAGCTGTAACACTCGCAGGAGAAACGACAATATCAAATCTCAAAAATGATCTCCAAAATGGCACTTATGTCTTTGGAGAAAACACAAAAGATTTCTTTGAATTTGAATTATAAAGTTCACCTCATATCATAATCCTATGAACAAACACGGTTTTACACTCATCGAAATTATGGTGGTCATTGTCATCATGGGCATTCTTGCCGCAGTGGCCGTCCCTAAATTATTTGGAAACGTTGCAAAAGCTAAGGTTTCCGAAGTGCCAGTAGCAGCAGGCGCCTATATCAAACTGCAGGACGTATTCCTGGCAGAAAAGACCGCCCTAGGCAACTGGTCCGCTATTGGTTACGTCGCACCGGGTAACGGAAAGACCAACAATTTCTGCTACAACCAGGGCACCATGACCGAGAATACAACCACTGTTGAACAGCAGGGCGAGTCCCTCATCGGCTGGGCAGCCTCCAACGCAGCAACGCTTAACGACTGTAAGGCAGGTGGCTGGTGGTCCCTGGCAATCAACGTCCAGGGAAGCAATGACGCCGCATACAACCACAACGTAAGTTCCAACGAATGTTCCGCACTTGTCAACGGTTGGGTTTTAGGAACCACCATGTCCGGAAGTTGCGAAAGCACCAGCGTTGCTCAGAAGGAAACTACAGGCGAAAAACCTAACAGCGAAAAAAATCCTAGCGGCGAAGAAATAAAGGACCAAGGACAACAGGGTCCATCACAAGCAGAACTTGACGCCCAAAAGCAGCAAGAAGAAGAAAAGAAGAAAGCGGAAGAAATGCAGAAACAGCAGGCCGCACAAAGCGCCGTCCAGGCAGCTAAGGAAGCATTCAACAAATGTACCGGAAATACCTGCACAAAAGAAGAAAAGGACCGTCTAAAAGAAGCCTGGGATAACGAAAAGGAAAAATGCAAGCAACTCTACGGCAACGCAGTCTGTAAGGACTAATGCATTTCCTGTCAAAAAAAGGGTCCGCCATCTAGCGGACTTTTTTTGTCTAAAACAGCTGTTCAATTTTCGTCTTGGCAAGCACTCGATTATAGATAATGCGTTTGCCCTTGACACCGTCGGTTACGTTGATGTGATCCACAGGCGGTTTCAGGATGGACGTTACCAGATGGGCGGCAACAGTTCCCGCGGCCACTGGCCTAAAGAAACTAGGGACCAACATAGTACGTTCTCCACCGAAGAATTTCTGCAGGAGTTCCTCACCCAGGCGCTTGTCATTGTGCTGCCCTAAAAGCAAGGACGGACGGACCAGGGTCAAGGATTCAAAGTTCATCATGGTAAGACCCTCTTCCAGCATTCCTTTTAGACGGTTGTAGAAGAAGGGGGAATGGGAATCCGCACCCATGGCGCTGACGCATAGGAAATGCTTAACGCCTGCCTTCTTGGCAATGGCTGCAAGCATCAGGGGAAGCCTCGTATCCACACGTTCCTGTTCCGCCTTGGATCCTGCCTGTTTTTTTGTAGTCCCCAGGCAGCACACCACGGCATCGCACCCAAGGAAACCTGCCAATACTTTTTTATGCCCTTCACCCTCTGCTCCAAGGGTATGGAAATCCACAACCTCGAAGTTCAGCTTGGACGAACCTTCCAGAATTCCCATGGAAGCCAAGTCAGGAGCATCATCCCCTGGCATTTTCCGCACCGGGCAATAAACGCGAACCACCTGGTCCAAGCGAACCAGGAGTTTTAGAACGTTCTTACCAATTAGGCCGGTAGAACCAAGTACGGCAACTTTCATTTAGATAAACGTTATCCAGTAACAGTTACTTGATAATGGGGTCTGCGGCGGTATCGGCCAGGGCTTCAGCCTTGGCATCGTTGGCGTTCTGCCAACCCACATCGTAGCCACGAACCGGATACAGATTTACAGCACCAGCCTCGTTCACCACAATGGCCACACCGGACATGAAGTTCACCCAGCGGAAGCCATCAGCCTTGGAATAGGCCTTCAGGTTGATAGCTCGGTTGGATGCATACACGACCATAGGTTCAGCCAGGACATCGTGGGAGACAAGAATGCTTACACGCTTCCAGTTGGCCATGTTATCCAGGACCACTTCCTTGATGAACTGGTTAGCACGGGAGTACAGCGGATAGAAGGAAGCATACACCAGGGCATTGGTTTCAGCATTGGGGAACTGGTAGTTATAGCAGTAGCGAGAAATCAAGGTATTCAGGTCGGTGGACTTCTTCTTGAGATCTTCGATATCGATGGTGGCATCCTTACGGTAGAAGTAATTACCATCGATGATGTCCAAGGTATCAACTACAGGAGTATCGCCACGGCCAACGGCAATGTTTGCGGCGGTTTCGCGGGTACGCACAAAATCGGTGGAAGCGTAATAGAATGGTTCCGTACCGCCGATACGTTCACCCAGAGCCTTAGCCTGGGCAGCGCCCTTGCTGGTCAAGGGAGAAAGCTTGCCGGTACTGGTATCGCGGGCTGAATGGCGAATCACGAAGACGATCTTGCTGGTCTGGGGAACAGCCTTGTAGATGTCCGCGATATCATAGAAGCCATCTTCATCGGAAACCACAGCAAGTGCCGGGTCCACAGTATAGAGCAGTTCATCGGGATAGGTTCCGCCCACTACAGGGACATCACTTGCAGACGACGCAGGAACAGGATCCACGGTGGCGCTAGATGCAGGAGCCGGATCCACGGTTCCGCTAGGATCCACCGTAGCGCTGGAAGTAGGGACTGGATTAGCCTGGGAATCCGAGCTCACCACAGGAGCGGGAGACGGTGCAGCCGGGCTGGAGGAATCGTCACCGCAAGCCACCATGAAGGACATTGCAGACAAAGCAATAATACTGGAAAAAGCTTTTTTCATCATATTCATGTCCTCTAATCTAACATTTTCTGTTGTAACGACCCGTAAAATTTGCCAAACATGTAAAGGGATTATTCTTTCATTGTGATATTTTCAACAATTTTTCCTGTTGGCACCCTATTTGCGTAAGTTTTTTGCCATATTTTCAGTAAAAATTTCTAAACTTTAACCCGAAAGAAAATTTAAACCCCAACCCATAGGAAATCTTATGGCAAAGACCACAAAGAAAACTGCAGCTCCGGTGCTCGGTACTGACGCAGAAGCCTTCCGCAAGGCATTTACCGACCACATCAACCACACTCTCGCCCGTAGCATGGACACCGTAACCGACCACGAAAAGTTCCTGGCCGTAGCTTACGCTGTTCGCGACCGTCTGGTGGACCGCTGGATCAAGACTCAGGAAACTTATTACGAAAAGGACGTGAAGCGCGTCTATTACCTGTCCCTGGAATTCCTCATCGGCCGTACCCTCGGTAACTCCGTCCTGAACCTGGATGTTGAAGGTGCAGTGACCGAAGCTCTGGACGAAGTAGGCATGACTCTCGACGAACTTCGCGAACAGGAAGTGGATGCAGGTCTCGGTAACGGTGGTCTCGGCCGCTTGGCAGCTTGCTTCCTCGACTCCATGGCTACCCTGGAACTCCCGGCAATGGGTATGGGTATCCGTTACGAATACGGTATGTTCAGCCAGAAGATCGTGAATGGCGAACAGGAAGAACAGCCGGATAACTGGCTCCGTCTCCCCAACCCGTGGGAAATCGCTCGCCCGGCAAACTCCATCAAGGTTCCCTTCTACGGCTACGTCGTAAGCTGGACCGACGAAAAGGGCAAGCTCCGCAACCGTTGGGAAACCAAGGACTACGTCCTCGCTCTCCCCTACGATACTCCGATTCCGGGTTACAAGAACAACACCGTGAACAACCTGCGCCTCTGGAGCGCCAAGTCCACTGACGACTTCGGCCTTTCCTACTTC
Organism: Fibrobacter sp. UWR4; assembly: GCF_003149045.1. Lineage (NCBI taxonomy): Bacteria > Pseudomonadati > Fibrobacterota > Fibrobacteria > Fibrobacterales > Fibrobacteraceae > Fibrobacter > Fibrobacter sp. UWR4. Next base: position 23,096 of record NZ_QGDU01000019.1, read on the forward strand.
AACAACGGTGACTACATCGCCGCCGTGCAGGACATGGAACTTTCCGAAACCATTTCCAAGGTTCTGTATCCCAACGACTCTTCCATGAACGGTAAGGAACTGCGCCTGAAGCAGCAGTACTTCCTCTGCTCCGCATCCCTGCAGGACATCATCAACCGTTTCAAGAAGACTCACGGCAATGACTGGAAGGTCTTCTCCGACAAGGTCGCCATCCAGCTGAACGACACCCATCCGGCAATCTCCATCGCCGAAATGATGCGCATCCTCCTGGACGAAGAAAACCTGGAATGGGATGAAGCATGGGAAATCGTCACCAAGACTTTCGCATACACCAACCACACCTTGATGCCGGAAGCTCTGGAAAAGTGGCCTGTTAGCCTCTTCGAAAAGCTCCTCCCCCGTCATCTCCAGATCATCTTCGAAATCAACGCTCGCTTCCTCCGTATGGTCAGCATGAAGTGGCCTGGCGACAATGCACGTCTCGGCCGCATGAGCCTCATTGAAGAAGGTGGCTGCAAGATGATCCGCATGGCATACCTCTCCATCGTAGGTTCCTACGCTGTGAACGGTGTGGCAGCGCTCCACTCCGACCTTCTGAAGACCACCCTGTTCAAGGACTTCTACGAACTGTGGCCTGAAAAGTTCAACAACAAGACCAACGGTGTTACTCCTCGTCGCTGGGTCCGCAAGGCTAACCCGGCTATGTCCGAACTCATCAACTCCAAGATCGGCGAAAGCTGGGTCAAGGATCTGGATGATCTCCGTCAGCTGGAAAAGTTCGCCAAGGATGCCAAGTTCCAGAAGGCATTCATGGACGTGAAGAAGCAGAACAAGGAACGTCTGGCCAAGTACCTGAAGGAAACTCAGGGCGTCGAACTGGATACCAACATGTTCTTCGACGTTCAGGTCAAGCGTATTCACGAATACAAGCGCCAGCTCCTGAACATCCTCCACGCCATTCACCTGTACATCCAGATCAAGGATGGCAAGGAAATCATGCCGCGTACCATCATGATTGGTGGTAAGTCCGCTCCTGGTTACTGGATGGCAAAGCAGATCATCCGTCTTGCTAACGCAGTTGCAGAAATCATCGACGCCGATCCTGCATGTAAGGGCAAGCTGAAGATGGTCTTCCTGGAAAACTACCGCGTTTCCTTCGCAGAAAAGATCATTCCGGCAGCAGACCTGTCCGAACAGATCTCCACTGCAGGTACCGAAGCTTCTGGTACCGGCAACATGAAGTTCGCCCTCAACGGCGCTCTCACCATCGGTACTCTCGATGGCGCTAACGTCGAAATGAAGGAAGAAGTGGGTGACGAAAACATCTTCATCTTCGGTCTCACCGTTGAAGAAGTTACCGACCTTCTCGCCAAGGGCTACCGTCCTCGCGACTTCTACGAACAGGATGACGATCTCCGCCGCGTGATCGACCTGATCGGTTCTGGCTTCTTCAGCCCGGATCGTCCGGACCTGTTCAAGCACATCGCCGACAAGCTCCTGACCCACGATCCGTACATGCTCTGCGCAGACTTCCGTAGCTACGTCGACATGCAGAAGACCGTTGCTGAAGCTTACCAGGACAAGAAGCACTGGGCTGAAATGGCTATCCTGAACGTGGCTCGCATGGGCAAGTTCAGCTCTGACCGTACCATCGACCAGTACGCTAAGGAAATCTGGAACGCTAAGGCTTGCAGCATCAAGCTGTAAGAAACCGTCCGTGCTAAGGGCAGGTTAGACCTGCGTCAAGCACTCATAAGAGCCTGCGACAATTAAGTCGTAGGCTCTCTTTTTGTAAACTAGCGTATACACACAAATTATTTTTTACGTTTTTCACCCCAAAAACGAACTTTTCGTTTTATAGCGAATTAGCTATTTTTTCTATATGAAGTTGAAATACCTAAAAGATTCCGACTACCAGGCAAACGTATTTATCCTGAGAGGTGTCGCAGCCGCAAATATCGTTTACGGCATCGCCTGGATCCTGAATCTTCTGAACGTCTACTTCATCGACGGCAGCATCATGAACACAGGTGTCGCCATCTCCACCTTCATTTTCGCATTGATGTTCTGCACCGCCAAGGTGATGGGCATGGACAATTCCCGCACCAAGTACGTCATGATCGCCTTCTCCGTTGCGTTCATTTCTTCCGTAAACATCATGCTGACTTACCACTCCCTTCTGGCATCCACCTTGCCGCTGATTCTTTCCGTACAGTATCGTAAGAAGAAGCTCCTGTGGTATACCTGCGGACTAGTCATGTTGGGCCAGGCGGCAACCGTCTACGGTGGGTACTATTTCGGGCTTTGCAACGCCAACTGGATTCTTTACACATCCTACTCCAGCGAAACGTTCCTGCAGATGATTTCCGAGGGCAAGTCTATTCTTGCTGATCCAGGAATTCCCCATTGGCTTGCACAATTCCTCTATTACATCCTTCCCCAATGGATGATCTTAGGATGCTTCGTTCCCGCCCTGTCTATTCTTTCCGCCCAGATCGAAGCCCGTTCCCAGCGAGACCTTGTAAAGCACCGCCAGGAAAGCCTGGATTACATGACAGGTCTAGGCAACAGAACCCTCTACAACAACATGCTGAAGGATTATTTCCCCTTCGTAAAGCAGATGGCGGTCATCATGTGGGACATCCGAAACCTGCGCAAGATTTCCGAAGAAGAAGGTCCCGAAGCTGGCGACGCCCTGGTCGCCATGATGGCAGATTCCATCAAGCCATTCCGAAGCGAACGCGTCCGTCCCTTCCGCATAGCCGGGAACAAGTTCGCCATGCTTCTGAAGGGTTACAACCTGGACAACTGTACAAGAATTATCGATCAGTGGCGTCAGAATGTGGAAAAACTTAATAACACCTCCAAAGTCAAGCTCTGCGCCGCTATTGGCTACGCACAATCCAGTGGAGCGGACTGTGACCTTGCAGTCGCCCAAGCGGAAAAAATGCTCCAGGATTACAAATCCGTATCGGACCACTAGTATTTTTAAAGAACTTCAAAACAAAAAGATGACGATTTAAAATCGTCATCTTTTTTCGTTTCATCAGACGCAATGATTATTCGTCCTTGGCAGCATCCTGGACGCAACGCACTGAAATTGCAGACGAATGCAAGGCATTATCCATCCAGGTGGAATCTGCATCATTTAGGCCTATTACGAAAGAAGCATTCAGCACTCTACCCAAGGAGTCCGTAATATCATCGGATGTACGGAAGAATGCGGTATGGCCTTCACCACCATAACGGTAGACGCCTGCTGGCATGGCGGAGAAACCAAATTCATCCTTGTCACCCGCCACGCCTGGATATTTATTCACGTTCCACGCACCGCGGGCACGAAGCTTGGATGCAGCAACCTTTTCACCGCCAACGGCATCAATCAGGACATACCATTCTTCACGGCTGGGAACATGCCACCCGTCAGGACAAGAAACATACTTGTAATAATAGTAGGCGCCATAAAGGTCGCAATACTTCGGATCATCATCATAGCAGATTCGGCTAGACGCTCCATCCGTGGAGACAAAACGAAGGTTTTCGGCAAACCAGGTCTGTTCCCCGATGGTCGTCGTGCGGTAAGTATAGCCATCGCGTTCATCCGTAAAGGATCCGTACTTTATCTCGGGATTGGCAAAGGTAATCTTCCAAGCACCATCCGTACAGACAAAGCGGGCATTGCGGCGACCGCTAAGTTCGTTTTCGTTGACAGCAATTTTACCTTCAGTCTTCTCGGAACATTCCCCAAGACTGTATATCATCTCCACAAAGCTGCTGATGTACTTCTCAAATCCAGGAACTTCCATTCCGGACAATTTTTCAACATTCTTGCGGACCTGGGCCTGATCCAGATACACGGAAACGAAATCTGCCATCTGGGCTTCCTTCTCGTGATTTTCTATGACTCCATCCTCGATGTCCGAAGAGAAATCAGCCAGCAGTTCAGCAAAATCCGCATCGCTATTTCCCACCAAGGTAAGGGCGGATATAGCAAGTAACATGGCATCCTTTTCTGAAGGTCCAAAAATATCCAGGTTTTCAAACTCCACGTTTTCATCGCCGAAGAAGAATGAATTGGCCAGTTCCTTCTGGGCCTTCTTCTTTGCATCCGAAACGCTCATCTTCTCGTTGGCCACCAGGTAGACAACACGGTCGTATTCCAGCTGGGTCATCATGTTGATGTTCACCTGGTCGCGTTCAGACAAGTCCTCGATCGCATTGAGAGAAATCTGGCTATTAGACTTCATTCCAGTAACTTCGTTGTAGAAATACCCGGTACATTCCAGGATTGCATACTGGGAAGCTAGAGATACATTGCTCAGCTTGAAAGCGCCATTCTTATCGGTCCTTCCGAAGAAAGCCTTACCTGTCTGTGCAAGACTTTCACCTTCCAGCTCGTAGACAATCACCTTGGATCCAGTAACGAAAGGCCCCTTCTGGGCTACACCGGAAATGGAAGTTTTTGAAATTGCATTGCCACCCTCGGTAGCACCACCTGCTGTACAATCCTTATCGGAACAGCCAGCCAATAGGGCAGCAGCAATAGCGGACAGCACCAAGCCTCTACATACCCTATTTTTCATCAGGGTTTCCCTTGGTGGAAATCTTATGGCTAAAAGGGAACAAATTCAGCTGGAGGCAGTAAACTCGGTCCATATCTTCAGTTTCTGTAACAATGTGAAGAATTTCCTGGCGGAATTCGACGATTTTCTGGACCAGCGTTTCGTACTGTTCAGACGTAATTCCGACAACCAAGTCGGAAGAGTTACGTTCATTCACAGGAACATTATCAAGAGCGTCAATAGCAAGTTTGCCTAACTGCTTATGGAAACTGCGAAGCGCCACACTGGACAGATCCTTATTACCAGAAGACAAAACCTTGTCTGTCTGGGAATAGCTTCCATCTTCATTCTTTCGAAGCATACCTGTTGCAGTAAGGAACTTCAGGGCGCGTCCCACCTCGGCAGCGGAAATTTCGGGAAGAACCTGACGAGCGATATTGGAAGTCTTTGCGTTTGCAGGAGCCTTGGCTGCCAGTTCCCTAACCACAGCGTTCTGCCAGTTGGAGAAATAGTCCAGGGGATCATCCCTCAATACTCGGGCCTTGCAGCTCTTGGAAAGCTTTTCAAGGTTCTTCAAGGACTTGTCCTTATCTGTCACAGTCTTAGCCTGGTCCAGCAGAACCAATTCCTTAAAATAGGCTGTTTCGGATGGTGTAAGCTTCATCGCCTTTGCCACCTGATGGATCCCCGCATTGCTCAAGTTAGCCTTACCCTGGCAAACAAGCTTCAGATACCCCGAAGAAGCAAATCCTGCCAATTCCGAAAAACCACGCCACGTTAGCATTCCACGGCTTTTATGTTCATCATAAAAGTCCTGAATAATACTTCTATAGTCTTGGTAATCAGCAACAGGCTTCATGGCTACTCCAATTGTACATTATCACAAACACTGCGTTAAATATAACACATTGCAAAACACTACAAAGGAAGATTCGCTCAAATGTTTCTTAATAAAACAACACTTTGAGCTGCATTCATCAAAGCACGACGGGCCCAATCCTTGCAGGCTCCTGCCAATAGCTTCAAAAAGAAACGATGTTCGTTATCCAGGGAATCCGGAATGTGTTCAACGGTCCCCGCGGACGTGTAACGGGCTAGACTTACGGAATAGTCAAAACTGGACATGTTCCCATTACGTCCAAAGGAAACAGAAATCTGGCGGACATCCCGATTGCTGTTTCGGTCCCCATGGAATTCCGCGACCACACCAGCAAATTCACCGGAAACAATCTTCACCAGTCGGCGGGCGTAGTCCTCATTCCCCGAGGAATCCACCACCTTCACGTCCTTGGCGTCAAAAAGATTCAGGAACAGGCTTATATCATGGACCAGCAGATCCAAGGTCACATCCACATCGCGGCAACGTTGGCAGTAGCCATGCTCCCGACGGAACTCCAGTTTAACATCCAGAGGGGCTGCACAACCGGCAGCACGAGAAGCAGCCACGGCTTTCGCCAGATCCAGCCGAAGGTGCTTTCTGAAATTCAGGAACAGCGGGTTGTAACATTCGGACTGGGCAACAAACAAGAGCGTATCGTTGGCCTCGGACAAGTCCACCAGTTCCATCGCCTCACGGGCCGTTACCGCCAGAGGTTTCTCCAAAAGCACAGGAATCCTGCGTTCCAGGAAAAAACGGGCGTACTTGTAGTGCGTCACCGCAGGAGAGGCAATTACCACAAAATCAGGGGGTTCCTGCTGCAAAAACTTGCAACTTTCATCAGAACCCAGCCATTTTTCTGCATCCAGATCCAGGACCTTGGAAAAAAAGACCCCGCAGGATTCAAAACGTGCCCGATGGCGCGCACCCATGGTGCCGTTTCCGATCAAAATCGCAGTCTTTCTGTTCTTCATAAAAACCTGGCAATATCCCGAGTTGCAATATAGAAATTTTCCATTTTTTGCAAAATCGGCAAACATCCTTCAAATTTTATGTTATTTTAGTTACATGCAAAATTACCAGAAAGATTCAGATTACGAAGGCAACAAGTTTACCCTTAAGGCGATTCGTTACTCCTGTGCTATATTCGGCATTATCTGGATCCTGAACCTTCTGGGAATATTCATCGTCGACGACACCATCATGAACATCGGCTTCTTCGGAAGCATCCTGCTCTGCGCGTCGACTTTCGCGGTGTGCAAACTCACCGGGCTCTCCAATCCCAAGACCAAATACCTGGTCCTGCTGTTTGCCACCCTCAATTACAATTTCATATGCATGATGCTAACCTATCATGCCATGCTGGTAACGGTTCTACCCCTTGTTTTCGCCGTGCAGTACCGTAACCACAAAATCATCCGCTACACGTACATCATTACGGCAGCCAGTTACATCGCCAGTGTCTATGGCGGATACTACTTCGGCTTGTGCAATGCGAACATGCTGTTGTTCACGGCACACCCCACGGACTTCTACCTGGAACAAGTTGTAGACGGCATCCTGGTCCCTAACGATCCCGGCATGCCCGCCGCACTTGCAATTTTCATTTTCTTTGTGGTGCCCCAGTGGTTTATCCTTATGGCATTCCTGCCTATCCTGTTCCACATCAGCAAGCAAATCGAAATTCGAGCCCAGAACGAAGTCTACGGCAAGCGCCAGGCCGAAACCGACTTTATGACAGGTCTTGGCAACAGCACCCTTTACCAGTCCATGCTTAGGGATTACTACCCCACCATCAAGAATCTGGCAATCATTATCTGGGACATCAACGACCTGCGCCTCATCAACGAGCAGCAAGGCTACGAAACCGGGGACATCCTCATCGCCATGGCAGCAGACTCCATCAAGCCGTTGGAAGCTCCCAACCAAAAGATCTACCGCATTGCTGGCGACGAATTTGTGCTGGTGATTGAAAATCCCTCCGACGGAGCAATCAACAAGGCCTTGCTCAAGTGGAACAATAAACTGGAAGAACTGAACCGCTCCTCCATTACCAAGCTTTCCGCCATGGTCGGTTATTCCCAGGGCAACGGCAGGGACATCGACTTCCTGGTGAAGGACGCCTACCGCATGATGACCAACCTGAAGGATACGGCCCGCATGAAGGCCATCCCCAAGTAAAAAGCCAGATAGCTATATTTGCGAGGCGCAAATACAACAGCCCGGTATTTTTATGGACATCAAGAAGACTAACGTCGCCCGCATTCTGGACAAGCAGAAAATTTCCTACGAATTGATTCCCTATGTCGTTGACGAAAACGACCTGGGGGCACAGCACGTAGCCGACTCCCTGGGAGAAGACATCAACCAGGTTTTCAAGACCATTCTTGTTCACGGAGACAAGATCGGCTACCTCATGTGCGTAGTGCCGGGAAATCTGGAAGTGGACCTGAAGGGAGCCGCAAAAGTCAGCGGAAATAAGAAAATCGAAACCGTCCCCCTGAAGGATCTGACACATCTCACCGGCTACATCCGCGGCGGTTGCAGCCCTCTTGGTCTCAAGAAGAACTTTCCCATCTTCATGCACGAAACCTGCAACAACTTCCCCTACATTTACGTGAGCGCAGGGGAACGTGGTCTCCAGCTGAAGATCGCTCCCGCTGATTTGATCAAGGCATGCCGCGCCACCGTAGGCTCCATCGCCAGGATCCCGCCGGAAGCCCCTCAGGACTAACGTTTTTTCAACGCACATTTATAACGACAAAAGCCTCTCCCGAAGGAGAGGCTTTTTCATAATCACAGAACGAAAGGATTACTTCACTGTAACGCTCTTGGTAATGCCGCCCTGCTTAACCAGGTAAACGCCTGCATGGAAACGGGCCTTGAGAACGTCGTTCAAGGAACTTACCTTTCCAGCATCAAAGGAACTGAGGAACTTGCCCTGGGCGTCGAACACGTACATTGCACGTTCGCTAGTAGACTGCAAACGGACATTCTGGATAGCATCAACATTGGAACCTTCGATGTAGACCTTTGCATAGGGGAAATCGTATTCGCCCTTGGCGTTTGCACCGCTAGTGCTACCAGCTTCGCCAAGAATCTTGGCTTCGTGCATCTTACCCATCTTCATGCCCAGTTCTTCCCACTTCTTGAAGTGAGCAGAAATATCGATGGTACCGCAATCGCGCTTGGTGGTACGTACGCTAAAATACTGCTTAAAGTAGGTGTTATCGCCATCGATGGAATAGGAGGTGCGGTCGCCTTCGTACACCGTATACTTGGCACCGTCAATTTCAAAGACGCCATGCTTCTTAGCAGAAGAACCCTGAGCAACCCAGTCACCCGGCATCCATTCACTACCGGTATTGTCAACGATATACCATTCTACCAGAGGTTCGCGAGTCCAACCGTAAATGCCGATGTAGGAATAGTCAATACCAGTAAGGCCCTTCTTCACCAGTTTAAAGTCAGCCTTCATGTGGCCAATTTCTTCGTGAGTCTTGTCGCTGTCAAAGGAGAGACCGGAACGGCACAGATAATCCTTGGCGCCAGTCATCTGGCAGTTGAAGGATCCATCGTCATAGAACGTAGCAGAACCGCCGTTGCCACCTTCGTTCCAGAGTTCGTAACCGATACCGTTATCGAAGGAACCTACGACATTCCTGGAGGTTTCAACGCTTTCACCGCTATGGGTTGCTGTGCTGCAGAAATCCTGGGCGAGGGAACTTGTGGCCAGAGCGCACACTGCGGCCATGCCAAATTTGAAAATATTCTTCATAAACACACCTTTTACCTTTGGGTTCTCCTAAATTTACAACAATGAAAAAACTTTGAAATGACTCTACCGCATTTTCACCGTATTTCAGGAGGATTTTTACAAATAGCCGTAGGTATTTTTCTTGCGGACTATGAAAATCATCGCCATCACCAGGGTAGCAATTTCTGCGCCCCAGATGGCAAACCAGATTCCGTTAATACCAAACAGGAACGGAAGTAGAAGCACCGAGGCCAGTTCAAAAATAATGGAGCGGCTCGTAGAAATAGTAGCGGAAATCAGCCCGTTATTGAGAGCCGTAAAAAGGGACGACGCAAAAATATTAAAGCCCGATAGAAGGAAACAGAAGCTCACGATGCGGAAGGCATACACGGTCATGTGGTAAAGTTCTGCATCGTAGCCCACAAATATTTTTGAAAGTAATGGCGCAGAAAGTTCCGCCAGGCCAAACATGGCAACACCGGAAACACCTACAACAACAAAGCATCGTTTGAACAAATTCTTCAGTTCTTCCCTATTGCGCGCTCCAAAATGGTAGGAAATTACAGGCGCAATACCATTGCTATAACCGATAAATAAAGCGAAGAAAATGAAAGTGATGTACATGATGACACTGAAAGCGGCCACCCCATTTTCGCCGGCATAGCGCAGCAGCTGATAATCGTAAAGCAAGGTCACTATGGAAGAAGAAACTCCCGAAAGCAATTCGGAACTTCCATTGAAACTGGCTTTGACTAAGGCGTGGGGCATCCAGCGAGTTTTCCCAAGGCGAAGGGTACTGGAATTCTTGCGGGCAAAATAAACCAGAGGGACAACGCCACCAATCAAGAAACCAACATCGGTAGCAACGGCGGCACCAAGCAATCCCATTCCAAGAATTCCAACAAGGAGCCAATCCAGAATCATATTGGCAACGCCCGCACCCACAGTCACGTAAAAACAAAGGTTCGGTTTTTCCGCAGTGATAAACAAGGTCTGGAACATCATCTGCATAATGAAGGGAACCAGTCCAATGAGCACAACGTGCCCGTACAAAATGCAATCAACAAGGAGGCCACCATCGGCGCCAAGCAACCTCATGACGGGAGCCAGCAGAAACCAGGTGGCAACGGTGAGTAAAACGCCTAAGGCAATAGCCGCATAAACGATCAGGGAGAAATATTCGTTGGCCCGTTTGATGCGACCGCGACCTTGGGCAGCTGCAATCAAGGCGCTTCCACCAATACCGAACATCAGGCCCAGCGTCCCCAAAATCATGATGACAGGCCAGGCCATATTTACGGCAGCCAGCGCCTGGGTTCCTGCATAATTGGAGACAAAGAAACCATCCACCACACTATAGACAGAAGTGAACACCATCGCCGCAATAGAGGGCAGCGTAAAGCGCAAAAGTCTGGAGTAGTTAAAATGATCGGAAAGCTGGATTTGCATAGGGCAGAAATATAGTATATTAAAAGGCATTGAAACCGGAGTGGGCATGTTCAAGAAAATCGGAATTTCATTTATTGGTATTGCTGTTGCAGGCGCAATGTTTGCCGCATGTTCTTCTAACGAGAATAGCGCAGGCCCTGTGGAAATTCCCGAAAGTTCCTCCGACGTAGCCGTTGCACAATCCAGTTCCAGCGAGGGATTGCCCGACAGTTCTTCTAGTGTCATTCCTCCGGCTAGCTCAGGACAAGCAATAAACGAAAGCGAAGAATCTAGCAGTAGCGTCGTAGAAATTTTGAGTAGTTCTAGTGTCATTCCCAACGACCCCAACATCCTCTGGTCCGACGAATTCGAAGGCACCGCCCTCGACCTTTCCAAGTGGAGTTACGAAACAGGCGCCACCGGCTGGGGCAATAACGAACTGCAGTTCTACACCGACCGCACCGACAACGCCTACGTTGCAGACGGCGTTCTGCACATTGCAGCGAAAAAGGAACTGATGGAACGGGCCCCCTACACTTCCGCCCGCCTCATCACCAAGGGCAAATTTGATTTCACTTACGGCACCGTAGAAGCCCGCATCGCTCTTCCCGTGGGCAAGGGAATCTGGCCCGCCTTCTGGATGCTAGGCACAAACATCGATAACGCCATCTGGCCTCTCTGCGGAGAAATCGACATCATCGAAGCTGTGAACGACGAAAACGTTGTCTACGGCACACACCACTGGTCCCACGAGGGACAGCATGCGGAATACGGCAACAGCACCAAGGAATACTACGGCACCTCCTACCCCATGGACATCCGCGAATTCCACAACTACAAAATGACCTGGGATGAAAACGCCATCACCATGTATGTAGATGATTTCCTGTACCAAAAAATCGACATCACCCTAGAGAAGGATGCCGCCGGCAACAACATCGCAAGTGACATGGAAACCTTCCACAAGCCTTTCTTCTTTATCTTGAACGTTGCCGTAGGCGGAACCTGGCCCGGCTTTGATATCGACGATGCCCAGTTCCCCAACGAAATGCTGGTGGACTACATCCGAGTTTATAAAAATTAAGAGGTAACTTATGACCATCATGAATGAAACGTTGAAGACTTTGGAAACCCGCCGTAGCTGCCGCAAGTTCAAGCCGGACATGGTTAGCGACGAAGAACTGGAAGCCATTATCCGTGCAGGCACTTTCGCCCCCTCCGGAAAGAACCAGCAGTCTTCCATCATCATTGCCGTTACCAACAAGGAACTCCGCGACCAGATTGCAGAAGAAAACCGCAAGATCGGCGGCTGGTCCGAAGGATTCGACCCCTTCTACGGCGCCCCCGTCATTCTGATTGTCATCGCCGACAAGGACGCCAACAACGCCAGCGGCACCTACATCAATGACGGAAGCCTCGTAATGGGCAACCTGATGAACGCCGCCGCAAGCCTGGGCATTGGCAGTGTCTGGATTCACCGCGCCCGCCAGGAATTCGAAAGCGAATTCGGCAAGAAGATTCTGGAACGCCTAGGCATCCAGGGCAACTACGAAGGCATCGGTCATGTAGCCCTCGGCTACCGCCAAACCGAAGTTCCCAAGGCACTCCCCCGTAAAGAGAACTACGTGTATTACATCCGCTAGTAGCCGGGAGCTAAATGCTCTCGTTTCCAAACTTCTGGATCTTCGCGGCGAATACGATTTCCTTTGCGAGAAATAGTAGAGCGAAACGAATGATTATATTAAGGCTTACAACTATTTACAAACAGGTTTTATGGCGATTTATCAATTCGTAACGGAACTAAAGAATTTCAAGCCTCGCATGTGGAGGCGCTTTGTAGCTTCAAGCGACATGAAGCTTTCCCACTTCGCATACGCAGTCATGCATATGTATGGCTGCCAATACGAACATCTATTTTCTTTAGCAGTTGAAAAAGAAAAAAGCGAAATAAAATCAGTCCGAGAAAACAACATTATCGATGTAAAAGACCTGTTCAAAAGACACAAGAGTCAGAAGAACGCCCACGAAGCTTTGAACATGATGTTCAATACCGATTATCTTTCCATGCTCAGCAAGGAAACCTATTACGAGCTTCCTAACGAGGATCTTTCTCGGGAATCCGAAGACATCCGAAAGTTCAAGGTCTCTGACGTTTTCAAGAAAGTCAAGGACAAGGCCCGACTGGATTATGACTTCGGCGATGGTTGGGAATTCAAGATTGTACTGGAGAAAATTCTTGATGAAGACGCCTACGTAAAGGAAGACCTTCCCCTTGTACTGAAGGGAAAAATTAGAGGAATCATTGAAGATTGCGGTGGGCCATGGGCCCTGCAGGATCTCGTAGAGAAATATCCCAAAACCAACGAAGCTACCGTAGACCTTAGCAAAGTCTATCTAAGTGAAGATGAACTAGATTGGTTCGGCGAAGATTTAGAAGACATCCTGGATTTCGATGTTGACGAGGTAAACGGAGGAATCCTTGATGCCATCGAAAGCCAAGAGGACTACTACGAATCCCAGCTGGAGTAACTGAATCATCTACATCATCCGCAAAAATTTTAGCGCTTATCCTATTTGAAAAATCTGTTGCCTAACGGGTTTTATCTTCAGCAGCAACAAGGTAAAGGCAAATGCAATCAGCATTCTCGCGCTCACTTGGAACAAAGTAAAATGAGCTAGCGGAATATGATTTAACAACGCAAAAGCCTTCCAGTTTGATAGTGCGTATTCTACTGAGTGAACACAGTAAACCACCAAACTGTAGCGGCCCCAGAAATTCAATGTTCGCCAAAAGAACGAACCATTGTTCATGTTCTTCACCACGACATGCAAAAGGGCGACAGCTCCAGCGGCACCGGCCATATCCAAAATGTACCCAAGGCCAAAACCGACGCTAACCATGCACACATAAGACTCAGTCAAGCAATAAAACCACACCATCAAAAGAAACGGAAAACATCGCGATAAATTCCTTTGTTCAAAGAAATCGTACTTGCGCATCAAATATCCAACATAAACAAAGCCTGAAGCCCCAAATGATTGAAAGATGCAATAAGGTGCCGGAATTTCACGACTCAAAAATATTCCGACAAAAGCAAGACTAAAAACTATCGCAAGCTGCAAGTTCTGCGACTTCACATAACGCAAAAGGCTTACCACTATAATGCGCGACCAGAACAGGGCAAGGATAAACCAAAGTACACCAACGTGACCGAAATCGTCAAAGACAAAATCAGAGCGAAGTCCAAGAAGGTATGCAATGATTGTATTCTTGGTATGAGATCCATCGGCGTAGGTATAATGTTCTAAATCTTCGATCAAGGCGCCAAGACAAATAAACACTGCAGTAAAACAGTAAGGAACCAAAAGCCTCTTGCTACTCAGCTTCACCTCTTCTAGCACAGGTCGAGACTTTAAAAAGTAACCCGACACAAAGAAGAATAAAGGCATGTGGAATGACGAAATGAAGTGCCCCCAGGAGCCAGGCAATTCACAGTGACCAATCACCATTGATATGATGGCGATACCCTTTAACACGTCAAATGTGCTATCACGACTAGAGCTCATTTTTTACCCATACGAAAAGGCGTGGAATCGAAAGCACTTGCCGTAATCGAGGTCCTAGACAAAACCTAATGCAAAGCAAGCACAAACGACCCACGCCCAATCGGGCGTGAGTTTCGCTATACTCTCTTGCATACTGAAATTGTCTAGGTTTCGATTACAAGAATAGAGCAAATACTCTTAAAACGGGCGCACCATACCTTTCGGCATAGCGCTATGTCTTTACAAGTATAGATTTTTTCGTATTTTGAAATATTGAATTTCGCCAAAAGTCATTAAAAAGTAGAGTTTCGGCGAAAAACAGATGTACTTTTCGCCAAAAGTCATTAAAATGCAGAGTTTTGGCGAAAATCATATCATTTTCAAAGTGGATTCGCCTACAATTTCAAAAATTCCCAGTTAGGCTGCTATCCCCAAATTTTTGAAATCTTTTTGATATTAGGCTGTTCCTGAGATTTCTTATTCAAAATTTTGGAAACGCTATCGTCAGTTACATCTTTATCATTACACCATTTTTCAACTTCTTCTAGAACCGAGTTCTGTTGTGCATTCTTTTTCACAGGTACTCCTTTGCAAGAATTTCTAAAAATTCCCGAGGTGTTACGGCGAACGGAACTCCAGGAAAATGTTTGGTATTCCCCGTTACAAGCGACGCATCCTTGTCACGGCAAGCAAGAGCAACATCATAGAACACAATGTCTTTTGGATCCGGAAGTACAACACCACTTTGGGGCGCGTCAACGTTTATGCCACATTTCAGAAATTCCTGAATCAAGGTGTTTCGTTTTTCCTCATCCAAATTAAACTTCGGTCGGGAAAGTACTTCTTGATACTCGCGGACAATCGTTTCGTTGAATAAAGGAACGAAAAGTCCATCAAGAGCAAATTCTACAACTTTAGAAGGAATTGAAATTTCAGGATTTTTGGATAAGGCCGCAGAAACAATCACATTGGTATCAATGACTGCATACACCATGGGCGAACACCTCTACTTACCAGATCGATAAGCTGTAATTTCTGCCTCAATATCCTCTTCACTCATTCCTGCAACTCCGTTAGCTTCGGCTTGAGCCTGCAAGGCTCGCAAGGCAGCAATGCCCCTATTTGCGGAATAGGCAGCGCGGGGTTCACGGACTTCGAATGGGATAGCCTTTTCAGCCACAGCTCGCTTTAAGAAAACGCGGATTGCAGTGGGAAGGTCCATTCCCATCTTGTCAAAAAGATCGGCAGCCTCGTTCTTGAGGTCTTCATCCATACGAATCTGTAGCACAGTAGTTGCCATAAACGCCTCGCATCACAAGTTCAATACATTACAAAAATATGCAAGGCGAGCGAAGCACCCAAATGTGAACATTTGGGTATTTCCGAGCCGAAGCAATTTTATCAAAATATAATACAAACCATTACACAAGGCAAGGTTTGTATTTAACCTATTCACTTTCCAAATAGGTCCGAATGAGAGCCGGTCGCGGTGGCGGAGAGTACCAACTGATTCTCAATGATTTGGTACATCAGAAGCCAATCTGGTTCTATATGGCATTCGCGAAAATCCTTTAAGGAACCTGTCAACTGATGGTCGCGATTTGACTCTGGTAGAGCTTCGCCAGCGGCCAATTTATTCAGCACAGCCACCAACTTGCTCATATCCTTGCCACGCTTTTTCATCAGTTTGGCGTCATGTTTCATGCGGTTCGTATAGACGATGCTGTACACTAATCCTCCAGCATCGACGCGACGGCCTCCTCGGCGGTTGCGTACGGTCCATGAAGATTTTCACCATTTCGACTATCGGCAACAGCTCGTTCCAAGGAAAGGTCCGGCTTGTGGCGGACCTCAAACGGAATACCGTTGTACTCCACGGCAAACTTCAAGAAAACGCGGATAGCGGTAGACGTATCCATTCCCAGGGACTGGAAAAGCTTATCGGATTTCTCCTTCAATTCGTCATCCACACGTAATTGCAAAGTAGCCATAGAAGTATCCTTTATTTTCGTTCTACGGCCTAAAATTACATTATTCGTCATTGCAAATCAATCCTTTGTCATCACAATTTATTACGCAACAAACAAAAAAGCCGTATTTTCATAAGGAGAGCATGAGCCTCGATATAAGAAATACGGCTTGTTACAGATTTAATCCCGTAACCATTGTCTGTCGATGAACAAAATACAAATATTAACTCGTAAAAAACGTTTTTTCCTCACCCTTTTCTCTCGTCTTTCGTCTATTTTCCATCTGGCACTCTCCGAGTGCATTTAGCTCGGCTCGGCCATGTCAAATGAGTAAACTCATTTGCCACGACGCTCTCCAAATTCTATGTTTGGCCTCACCGCTAGATGTCGTATTTCTAGGGAACCGGGCAAGAACTGCCCAAAAAAGGAAATTATCATGTCTCAAATCAACCTCACCATGCCCGATGGCAGCGTACGTACCGTTGAATCTGGCACCACCGGCCTCGAAGTAGCAAAGAGCATTTCTGAAGGACTCGCACGCAAGGCTCTCGGCGTAAAGCTGGGCGACAAGGTCCTGGACCTCTCCCGCCCCCTGACCGAAGACGGCGCTTTCAAGATCATCACTCCGAACAATGACGATCCGGATTGCTTGATGCTGCTCCGCCACTCCTGCAGCCACGTGATGGCAGAAGCTATCTGCGACCTCTTCCCGGGCACCAAGCTGGCTTACGGGCCCGCAGTCGAAAAGGGTTTCTACTACGATTTGATGACACCGACCCCGCTTCAGCAGTCCGATTTCGAAAAGATCGAAAAGCGCATGAAGGAAATCATCAAGGAAGACCGCCCCTTCACTCGCGTGGTTGTTTCCGGTGAAGAAGGCCTAAAGCGCACCGCTGGCGACAAGTACAAGACCGACAACGCCGAACGCGCTCTGGCTCGCGAAGGCGCCGACGGCACCCTGAGTTTCTATGCAAACGGCGAACCGGGCAAGAACTGGGAAGACCTCTGTGCAGGTCCTCACGTTCCCAGCACTGGCAAGCTGAAGTCCTTCAAGTTGCTCTCCCTCGCAGGTGCATACTGGCACGGCGACCAGAACAGCGACCAGCTGACCCGCGTGTACGGCACCTGCTTTGCCGACAAGGAAGGTCTGGAAACTTATTTGAAGTTCCTTGAAGAAGCTGAAAAGCGCGATCACCGCCGCATCGGTAAGGAAATGGATCTGTACCACATCGAAGACCATTCTCCTGGCATGGTGTTCTGGCACCCCAACGGCACCAAGATGGTGAACGCCCTCAAGGACTACATCCGTGGTAAGATCGACCGTCGCGGTTACCTGGAAGTGATTACTCCGGAAATCGTGAACAAGACTTTGTGGATCAAGTCCGGCCACGCCGACAAGTACAACGAAAACATGTTCAAGACCATGGCTGGCGACGTTGAAATGGCAGTGAAGCCCATGAACTGTCCCTGCCACATTCAGATCTTCAACACCGGCCTCCGTAGCTGGCGTGATCTCCCCATGCGTCTTGCTGAATTCGGTAAGTGCCACCGTTACGAACCTGCCGGTACCATGCACGGTTTGATGCGTGTCCGCGGCTTCGTTCAGGATGACGCTCACATCTTCTGTACCGAAGAACAGATCGCTTCCGAAGTGGCTGACTTCTGCGCTCTCGTGAAGGAAATCTATCACGACTTCGGTTTCGATTCCATCGTGGTGAAGTTCTCTACCCGTCCGGAACGCCGCGTGGGTTCTGACGAACTTTGGGACAAGGCTGAAGCCGCTCTCGAAGAAGCTACAAAGCTTGCTGGCCTCGACTACATCTTGAACCCGGGCGAAGGCGCCTTCTACGGCCCGAAGCTTGAATTCACCCTGAAGGATTCCCTCGGCCGTGATTGGCAGTGCGGTACCATCCAGGTGGACTTCAACCTGCCCCAGCGCCTTGGTGCTGAATATGTGGGTAAGGACAACCAGAAGCACATCCCCGTTATGCTGCACCGCGCAGCCGTGGGTTCCATCGAACGATTCCTCGGTATTCTTATTGAAGAATTCATGGGCGATTTCCCGCTGTGGCTCGCTCCGGTCCAGGCACGCGTCCTCCCCATTTCCGAAAAGTTCGCTGAATACGCCCACAAGGTGGAACGCGAACTGGTGAACGCCGGCGTCCGCTGCGACATCGACGAATCCAACGAAAAGCTTGGCTACAAGTTCCGTCAGTGCGAACTCCAGAAGATCCCGTACAAGATCATCGTTGGCGAGAAGGAAATGAACGAAGGACTTGTCTCTATCAACAAGAGAAAGGAAGGTGATAAGGGCTCTATGACCGTCGCCGACTTCCTCAAAATGACCGCAGACGACCGCAAGGTTGTTCGCTAATAACCATACGTCATGCCGACGAAAGTCGGCATCAGCAGATTCTAACTTGCGTCAGAATGACGTATAGAAAAAGGCAGACTCGAAAGAGCCTGCCTTTTTTACGTTTATTCTAAATACAAATTTAGACCCTAACGTTTCTTTGTCAAACGCACCATGGTTTCAAGTACAGCACGAACATCCATCGGCTTGGCCAAATGATCATTCATGCCAGCGTCAAGACAAGCCTGTGCATCCTCTGCAAAGGCATTAGCGGTCATCGCCACGATAGGCACGGTCTTCGCATCAGCACGCCCCAACTTACGGATTCTGCGGGTAGCTTCAAGGCCATCCATCCTCGGCATCTGCATATCCATCAGAATAAACTGATAGTATCCTTCCGGCATTCTTGAAAACTTATCCACAGCCTCCACGCCATTTTCAGCACGTTCAACAATCATACCAAAATCAGCAAGAAGCTCATCGGCGATTTCGTAATTCAAGTCATTGTCTTCAGCAACAAGAACCCTCAAATTTTCGACAGTCTTTACGTCCAGAGGTTCCTCGGTTTCGTCAGTTTCCGCCGCTCCATTGACAATTTCCACAGGGATAGAAACAATAAAGGTCGTCCCCGCATTCAAGCGGCTTTCAACTTCAATTTTTCCCTTCATCTGGTCCACCAACTGCTTTACAATTGCAAGACCAAGACCTGTCCCCTGAATCTTATTCACACGGGTGTCAATTCCCCGCGAGAATTCGGTATACATGACCTTCATCAATTCTTCACTCATGCCGATACCAGTATCGCTTACGCGTGTATTCAGGCTCACCTTTCCCTCAGAAAGTTTTTCCTGCCATACAAAGAAATTTACTCGGCCACCGACAGGGGTATACTTAATCGCATTGGAAAGAAGGTTTCCAAGAATCTGGCTCAGACGAAGTCCATCCACCTTCACATAGGGATACAGGATTTGTCCCTTCTCGAAGGAATAGTCCACCGGTTTTGTATCCAAAAGCCCCCTTACGGAAAGGTCAATGGAATCCAGAAGGGTGTAAAGGTTTTCCTCTTCAGGGCGGACCTGCAACTTGCCAGCCTCAATTGCGGAAATATCCAGGACATCGTTAATCAATTTTTGCAGGTGGACGGATTCCACGCTGATCTTTTCCAGACAATCAAGAATCTTGCCGGGTGTCTGCCCCCTGCGTTGTGCGATTTCCGTCATTCCCACAATAATGTTCATGGGCGTGCGGATATCATGAGACATTCTAGACAAGAAATCAGACTTTGCCTTTTGTGCGGCGACTGCGGCCCGTTCCATCTTGACGCTTTTCAGCAGGAGAACGACAGCCACCACAATAACCAGGAGCAAAATTCCTATAGATAAGAAGGCGTGATCCTGCAAAATATTTGCAAAGGAAACTTTTGAATCCGTCATGGAATTTGCAAACACATAAGATTCAATGGACGCATCGGAAACAAAACTTTTCGCCTTGTTAATAATGGAAAGAAGAGGCGAATTCTCTCGATTCATCACAAAGGCAACATCCATGCTCACGCCGGTAGCGACAGCAGACAAACCATGATTCAGGAAGGTTCTATAGTGCCGACTCATTCGATGACTATTGATCAGGAAAACATCCGCACGTTTATCCCGAACTGCCTTTAGGCATTCATCCACATTATTAAACGGCACGACCTTCCAATGAGGGAAACGATCCTTCAGAAGTTCACCATAGCTGATATTCCCCTGGTTGAAAGCAACCCTTACGGAATCCTTGATCGTGAACTTGTCGTAATCCGCTTGACGGAGCACCGCAAACATTTCTGCGTCAAGGATTTTGTTGGAAATCAACAGATTCTGTTTCTCAATTTCATACAAGCTCATGGTCAAGGGGAATACACAATCAAGCTTCCCCTGCTTCAGGTCATTGACAGCTTCTCCGATATCCGAATACGGAACCGTTTCGAACCATACATTTGCATCACGGAAACAATCTCTCACATTCGTAAGGAAATCGCCCAGGACACCATTCGCACGGCCGGTCTTGGGATCCGTAGCGGAATAGGGCAAGAAATTTTCCTTATAGCCCACTCTAATCCGCTCGTGTTTTTCGAGCCATTTCTTTTCGGAATCGCTCAGGAATGTCATGGAATTCGCGTTACTAAAATACCGCTCATAAAGTTGTTGCAGGTAGTAACGATTTTCTGCCGAAATAATATCCATTGCGGAATCAAGGCTGAACAACAAATCCGGGCGTTTCTTGTTCACGGCAAAGTAAGTCTTGGAAAAACCAATCTTCTTTATGGGAACAATTTTGTACAGGCGCCCCAAGGATTCCATTCCCACAAAGACATCAAAGGCACCATGATTCAGCAATTCCGCATTGAGGCTTTCGCTAACGATGGATTCCTGAATCTTGATTTCCAAATTATTTTTCGACGCCCAGTTTTCCAGAATGCTTTTCTGAACACTGCCCTTATTTACGGCGAACTTTCGTCCCGGAGAGGAAAGGAACTTGTCCGGAGAGGAAAGCAAGCGGCCTTCACGCACAAAAGCATGGTACTCTTCCTCCCCCATAGGCAAGGCGGAGTAAAGAATCTTGTCCACGCGGTCTTCCGTATAGGACACATCCGCAAGAAGATCGATTTCGCCATCCAGAAGCATATTGAACAAGTTGGGCCAGGAATCTTCCACATACTCATAGGTCCAGCCTGTATAGGCCGCAATCTTCTGCTGGAATTCATATCCGTAGCCGGATCGGCGCTCCCTGTTCTTGACATTATACGGACCATCAAACCATCCCACGCGAACAACCTGGGATTCCTCCGCTGCAAAGGCAGAAACGACATAAAAGGCCAAAAAGGCCACAAAACACAACAATCTCTTCATTCCGTAAATAAATATAAGCAAACGTTGTACAAAACGTTTGCTTATAAAGGGGAAAATCTAGGGGAAATGATTACAAATCGTCTTCGTTCACACCATAGAACTTAATGTCGTCAATCCAGATTTCGGTATCGAAATAGGCGGGAACCGCAATATTTGTCACCTGCTTGCGGACGCCATCCCAACCCACGTTACCGTAGGTACTGTCCCCCACCATAAAGTCGGAAGGCTTCACCACCACACGTTCCCATTCATCGGAACCGTTAAGGGTATCCAGGAAGACCGCCTTGCCGGAGGAACCACTCACGATGGTTTCCAGATTGAAGGAATAGGAACCTGTACCACGGACATAGTATTCCACAGAATCGAGGCCGCTGAAATCACAAGGTTTCGTACTGGAACACATCCACAGGCCCATAAAGGACCAATGTCCAGTTTTTCCAGAAGTAGTCCAGTGGTAGGCCTTACCTTCACGGCCAGCGCCTGCATCCACAATCGCCAGGGCAGCGCTGTCTTCTACGGGATTCATGACCACGGTCGTATCCGTAGGTTTCAGGTAAAGTTCGCTAAGTTCCCCCGCGAACACGATATTGGACTTCAGGCCGTTTTCAAAATCCAGAACGTCCAAATAATCCGGAAGGGAAGAACTGGATTCAGGTTCTTCGGAGCTGGAGGATTCCGGAGCGGAAGAACTGGAGGATTTTTCTACGACAGACTTCACAGTCACCACGTCATCGCTTACGGAATCGGCAACCAGCATCTGGATGCGATAATCCGCAGGTGCCAGGCCCTCGATTTCGTAATTGCCATCCTTATCCGTTTTTACCACACGATCCGTACCGTAAATTCGAACCCAGGCGAATTCCTCACCTTCGGGCAGATTCACCTTTCCCGCCATGACGCCCAGACGATTGAGAGTCAGCTCCGCAGAATCGCCCTTCTGGATATTGGACGCAACGAGTTCCACAAAGGCGCCGCGATTGCCATCCATAACTTCCAGCGTCAGGGAGTCTTCAAACAGTTCGTCAATATGGATAAAACCTGCGGAATCCGAGGTAAGTTCCTGGGCAACAAGCTTCACCTTCTGGCCAACCGATTTTTCAAGAGCGCCAAGATCGGGCAAGTAGCCAGCCACACGCAAAACTGCGGAAGCGTTTACCACAGGAGAGCCACCTTCGTCCACCACCTGGATGATATAGGCATTTTCCGTTTCCACGGTGCTGACGCCTGCCGTTTCCGTTTCGGAACAGGCAGATAGTCCAGCAGCCAACAGAGCTGTGGACGACACCCATGCCACGCCGCTCAAAAGCTTTAAATGTTTAAAAAACATTCCACACCTCACTTTTTTCCCACCGTTTTCTTTTCATCACTGGCGGTTTCAGCCACCGGGAATAAAGAAAACAAGAACTGCATCACCTTTGTCGGTTTCTGCACCTCTTCCACGCGCTTCTGGACCTGACGTCGAAACTCCAGAGTCATTTCCTTCAGGTCGTTAAAGCACTCCTCATCCACACCAACCATCAAAGAGGAAATATTACGTTGTTCAGGTTCAATAGTAGCTAAAGCATTCTGGGCTAAGGCCAGCAGCTGGTTCTGATAGCTGCGAATTGCCGTTACTTTTGTAGTACCCGAACTGGTAAAGTTCGCCTGCCCCACAGCATAACGTTCGGAAGCCAGGGGTGTAATCAACTTCAGTTCCTTAAGCACACGGATGGCTTCTTCCACCTGTTCCTTGGAAACCGCCGGCTGGATTTGCTTGACCAGCTGGGAAACCACCGCAGAGCCGTTGTTCATTTCGATAAGGGTGCGAACCACGGGAATCCACCACTTGCCCAAAAACAGCAGCTCGTTGGTATTGAGCTGGCGCATTTTAACGTCCTTCAGGGACAGGGCCATCTTGTAAAGTTTGTCTTTTTTAGCCTGGGATTTGGTCTTGGAGGCGGCCACCAGAATTTCGAACAGTTCACCGCTGCGGCCCTTCAGATCCAGCAAATCCTTTACCAGGGGAATACTGCGATTTGGCAGATGGAGTTCCTTGTTCAAAACGCGGAACATCTGGCTGGTTTCGAGCCCCAGTTTTTGCCCCATCATCTTGTAGGAATACAGAGGCAACTCCAGCTTGCGCTGGGCGTAATAATTCTTTAGAAGGTCTCTGTAATCACCAATTTCGTCAATATTCAGCATATGCTAATCCTAATTCTACATAATTCACCAATAATAAGATAGCCTGTATTGGCAAAAATAACACCCTAGCCCTAAAAACTGCCTTTGCAAAAATTGCAAAGCAAATTGCAATGCCCGTATTGATTACGAACGCCTGGGAACCTACATTTAAGACATACCAAAAAACCACACCACAAGGGCCTCGGGGAAACACTCCGAGGCTCTTTAGTTATTATCTTTACCCCACAATGATGCAAGACGAAAAGTACATTCTGGTGGATAGCGAGGAGACACTAGCCAACCTGCTGTTGGACCTGAAGAATTTCGATATGGCCGCGGTGGATACCGAAGCCGACTCCATGTACCATTATACGGCTCGCCTTTGCCTGATCCAGATTACCATTGGAGAGCACCACTACATCGTGGACCCCCTGTGTGGACTGGATTTGCAGCCCTTGTTCAAGGCCCGCGCCATGCAGACCTTGATTTTCCATGGTGCGGATTACGACCTTCGCTTGCTTTGGCAGACCTACGGTTTCGCCCCCAAGTACATTTTCGATACCATGCTGGCAGCAAAGATCCTGGGTGAACAGCACCTGGGCCTTGCCGACTTGGTCCGTGAATATTTCGGCGACGAGTTGAAGAAGGAAAACCAGCGCGCGGATTGGACGATCCGTCCCCTGCCTCTGGAAATGTGCGAATATGCCATTCACGACACCTTCTACCTTCACGAACTGTGCGCCATCCTGGTGGAAAAGCTCCAGGCCGCCGGTCGCATGAACTGGCTTACCGAACAGTGCAACGCCCTGATTGAGCACGCCAAGAACCCGGCCCCTCCCAAGAAGGACCCCTGGCGTATTCCCGGCAGTAACGTTTTCAGCCCCTGCGGACTCAATATCCTAAAATATCTGTGGGAGTGGCGCGAAAAGCAGGCCGAAGAACTGGACCGCCCGCCCTATAAGGTCATGCCTTCCGAACTGATGCTGGCCATCGTGCGCCACGCCGTTCAGATTATGCCGGAAGTCAAGCTGGACCACCTGCCGAAACTGCCCCGCAATTTCAAGGACGAACGTCTGGATTCCTTCGTGAATATGCTGCAGACTGCATTTGCAGTTCCCGAAAGCGACTGGCCGGAACGTCTGCCCAAGGCACCTCCCCCGCCTGTAGTTCCCAATTCCGACCTGCTGTCCGTCCTCAAGCAGTGGCGAGACGACAAGGCCGCACAACTGGGCGTGGAAGTTGCACTTCTTGCCAACAAGGCTCAGCTCATCTGGCTCGCTGCCCCTGGCAACATGCCCTGGGAAACCCGCTATGAAGAAGCCAAGCTGCAGAACTGGCAGCGAGAAATCTGGAATGAAATTCTGAGGGAAAATCTCCCCACGGCAAAACGCGTTGGAGATCCTGACTAAACTTTTAACCGCCTGCAATAAAACGCAGGCATTCGCCTATGGAATTTGTAATACTAGCCGCTCTCTTCCTGTTGGTCGTTGGATCACGATCTTTTTTTGACCCGCGTCATAAAAAACGCGAAGGGGACGAACTCATCAACAATCCCTGGGAAGAAATTCACGCCATACCTGGCTACAAGGAAGCCCGCAAAATTGCGGCATTCTATCCGCTGGTAGGCGAACCCAACATAATGCCCATTGTGGAACAGCTGTGCCAGGAAGGCCGTCTGCTGCTGCCGAAAGTCACCGGCGAAACCACCATGGAATTTTACCATATACAGAATTTGAAAAAAGATTTGGTCAAGGGAAAGTTCAACATCATGGAACCCCGTGAAGGCCTGGAACCTTACACCGGAGACTTCAAGGTATTTCTGGTCCCCGGCACCAAGTTCAACTTCACCGGCGAACGCAAGGGACACGGCAAGGGGTACTACGACCGCTTTCTGGCAAAGTATCCTGAAGCCTACAAGGCAGGTATTGCAACGCCTTTCCAGATGGAAAAGGATCCTCTGGAGCAGAAGGAAACGGACATCAAGATGAACCAGATCATCGTCTGCCGCGCCAAGGACTAACGTCACCCTGAACTCGTTTCAGGGTCGGCTTAAAAAAGAAATTTAAAAAGAGGTACACACAGTATGGCTTTTGACAACAATAGAGGATTTGGTCGCAGACCGCAGCCGAAGTTCCGCGTCCGTGAAGACAACGAATTCCGTCCCCAGAATCGTGAAGGCTCTGAAAACCGCGAAGGTTTCCGCCCGCAGAACTCCACAGGTTCCTTCCGTCCCAAGCCCCGCTTTGAACAGAAGCCTCAGGACGTTTCCCGCGCTCTTCAGGATGGCGTGGTCCCCGCAGTGGGTGACGCCGACGCCGCCCCGCAGGTAGCCGTAGGCGGCATCAAGGAAGTGACCGAACTTCTTACCAAGAGCCCCATGCAGGTTCACCGCGTGCTGTTCATGCACCAGTCCGGAAACCCCAAGCTCTATGAACTGCAGAAGCTGGCCAAGCGTGCCCACGTACATGTCCAGCAGGTAGACTCCAAGATCCTGAACAGCTACGCCACGCCTAACCACGGTGTGGTGGCCCTCATGAACGAAAAGGAACTGCTGATCTGGGAAGATGTCCGCGAGGAATTCTTCCAGGCTGTAGACAAGGGCGAACGTAAGCTTATCGCAGTTGCAACCAATATTGAAGACCCCCGCAACCTGGGCGCTTGCATCCGTAGCTCTCTGGCCCTGGGCGTGGACATCCTGCTGCTTCCCGCCAAGGGAATGTGCGGCATTACTCCCAGCGTGGCACGTACCTCTGCCGGCGCCCTGGAAAAGATGCGTATCTGCCGCCCCAACAATCTGGAAGCCGCTGTAGGCGAACTGAAAATGGCCGGATACCAGATTCTCGGTCTGGATGCAGATACCGAAACCAATCTGGCGGACTTCAAGTTCAGCGACCAGGCTGTTATCGCCGTCGGTGGCGAAGACGTGGGCCTCCCGCCCTTCATCAAGAAGCAGTGCGACGCCATTCTCCGCATCCCCATGATGCCCGAAGCACACTCCTACAACGCATCCGTAGCCCTGTCCCTCGGTCTGTACGAATACGCTAGACTCCGTATAAAGTAACCAGCAAGTCGGGCGGTCATCCTATGGCAAACATCCGTATTCCTTTCAATAGAGCCCCCTTTCTGGGCACTGAACTTGATTACGTCGAACAGGCGGTAAAGAGCGGTCGTATTTGCGGCGACGGCCCGTTCAATCAGCAGTGCCATATTTGGCTGAAGGAACACACCAAGACCGCCAAGGCCTTGCTTACCACCAGCTGCACTCACGCTCTGGAAATGGCGGCACATCTTTGCGGCATCCAGCCCGGCGACGAAGTCATCATGCCGTCCTTCACCTTCGTCTCTACCGCCGACGCATTCGTAGCCCGTGGCGCCAAGTGCGTATTCGTGGACATCCGTCCCGACACCATGAATATGGACGAAAACCTGGTGGAAGCTGCCATTACGGACAAAACAAAGGCAATCGTTCCCGTTCATTATGCTGGCGTCGCTTGCGAAATGGACAAGATCAATGAAATCGCCCAACGCCACAACCTGCTGGTTGTAGAAGACGCCGCCCAAGGGATGATGGCCACCTACAAAGGCAAGGCCCTGGGGACCCTTGGGGATTTCGGTTGCTACAGCTATCACGAGACAAAAAACTACAGCATGGGCGAAGGAGGCGCGCTCCTGATCAAGGATCCTAAGTACGCTGATCCTGCAGAAATCATCCGCGAAAAGGGCACCAACCGCTGCCAGTTCCATCGAGGCGAAGTAGACAAGTACACCTGGGTAAATCTGGGCTCTAGCTATCTCCCTAGCGAATTGAACGCAGCCTATCTTTACGCCCAGCTGGAAAGCGCCGACATCATCTACGACAACCGTATGGCCAGCTGGAACGACTACAAAGTCCGCCTGCAGCCTCTCGCCGACAAAGGCCTTATCGAACTGGCGACCATTCCCGAACATTGCGTACATAACGCCCACATGTTCTATCTGAAGGTGGCGGACAACAAGACCCGTACCGCCATCTTAAAGCATCTGGTGGATAACGGCATTCTGGCCGTATTCCATTACGTGCCTTTGCACAGTTCCCCCGCAGGCCTCCGCTATGGCCGATTCAGCGGTGAAGACAAGTACACCACAAAAGAAAGCGACAGACTTTTCCGCCTGCCACTGTTCTACGGACTCTCTGAAGAAGAGAGAGAAGATGTGTGCGATAAAATTTTTGAGTTCTTTGGCGTTTAATAGGCGCCTTCCAAACTAAATATTTTCCCACTTCTGGGATTTTGCAGAAGTTGCCGCAGCTTCCATCATGGCCAAGCCCTCCAGGGAAGTCTTGATACCGCACACGTACTTGCTGGTAAAGGACCCCGTTGCCAGGTACTGTTCCAGACAGTCCGCAATATCACGATAATAGTTTGCAAAGGCTTCAATAAAACCAGCCGGATGCCCCGCCTTAAAGCGGTTGTATCTCGGCAAGTTTGCGATTTTCACATCGCCTGTTCGGTCGCTTAAAGTGACTCGGCCCTGCAGGTCACAAACCTTCAGTGTTTCCGGTTCCAGCTGGAACCATTCGGCACTTCCTTCGCTACCATACACACGAATACGCAAGCCATTGCGGTTTCCCAGAGCAGTCTTGCTGAACCAAATCTGAGCACGAACGTCATTGGTGTAACGAACCAAGGCTCCCACGTTGTCTACAATCTGCGGGAACAAGCCATAGGTTGCTTCATCCGCAATAATACGAGTGGGGCGTTCTCCCGTCAGGAAATAAACCATATTGTGCAAGTGACTTCCCAAATCCAGAGAAATCTTCGGGATGACCGTATCCTTCAAGCGCCAGGCCTGCGGTTTCGGGGGAGCACCGTTATTCCCCAATCTCAAGAAACCTTCCTGAGGCATTTCCACCTGGACCTGCTGAATCTTCCCCAACTTGCCATCTTCGATCCACTGCTTCAATTCGCGGACCATAGGATAGCCGGTATAGTTATAGGTGGTACAGAAAAACCCTTTAGTTTCAGCTACCGTATCTGCAATGGACTTACCTTCCGCCACGCTGGTAGCAAGAGACTTTTCGCAAATCACCGGAAAACCAGCACGCAAAGCAGCTACCACTATTTCTTCGTGATAGTCGGTGGGGGCCAATACAACAACAGCGTCCAGCTTGCCCTTTTCAGCAGCAAGCAATTCCTTGTAATTCCCATAAGTGCGAGCCGGGTCAACACCCCAGGCTTCCGCGGTTTCGCGATTGACGCTTTCGTGAGTGCTGAACACGCCGGCCACAAGTTTAAAACGGCCATCCATCTGGCTGGCGGCCTTGTGAACCTCTCCAATGGCAGAATTCACGCCACCACCAA
Organism: Fibrobacter sp. UWR4; assembly: GCF_003149045.1. Classification (NCBI taxonomy): domain Bacteria; kingdom Pseudomonadati; phylum Fibrobacterota; class Fibrobacteria; order Fibrobacterales; family Fibrobacteraceae; genus Fibrobacter; species Fibrobacter sp. UWR4. The sequence goes on from NZ_QGDU01000019.1 coordinate 51,976, forward strand.
TAAACGCAATGTTGTAAGGCTTAATCATACAAGCCAATATAAACTTATTTCATCCTAATGCGAATCAAATTGTTCATATTTGCGGTTTTTGACCTCATTTCCTGTACGGATTCAAACTGCAAGAACACAATGCCCGCCTTGTAATAGAAGAAATCGGAGACAACATCCCCCTCCTTATACCACAGGAACTTTTCCACCATATTTTTCTGAATCTCAGGAGCAAAGTCAACACCATCCACAATCCCAGTATGGTTCGCCATAACACAGTGACGCAAGAAAGGCTTCACGTCATTCTGAGCCTTTCCTGAGTCGTCATTCTGAGCCTTTCCTGAGTCGTCATTCTGAGCGCAGCGAAGAATCCAGGAAACATCCAGCCCGCATTCCGCAGCGATCAACATCTTAGGGTAATCCACGCCCGTAGCGTACTTCACGAATTTGATGTACAAGTCTCCGGGAGGCCTGCGGCAAATCTCGATAATCACGGGAATGCCATCGTCCTGCTCAATATACTGGATATGGAGAATACCATCCACCAGATGCAAATCGGCTGCAATACGTTCGCTGTATTCCACCAGTAGATTCAGACCTTTCTGGCTTGTACTACTTGGCGTATTCGCCCCGCTGACCATGTATTTATTCAAATAATACTGTTCATTATCCGCGAAGTAAAAAGCCACCTTGCCATCTTTCAAAAAACAGCTGAAACCATGATTGGAACCCACTACAAATTCTTCCACCACAATGTGGTCCTCGCGAGTTCGCGCAACCGCATCTTCGTAAGCGGCCTGGGCTTCGTCCAGGTTATTCACACGATGAATCCCCTTACCGCCCGTAAGGTCCACAGGCTTTACAATCAGCGGGAACGTAAGACCCGCACAAGCCTCGTCAAGAGATAAAAACTGATGCTGAGATTCCTCAGCATGACGTGGGGCGGACTCGGCATGAGAGACGGACACACGGCGGGAGCGAGGTGTCGGAATTCCCAGACGTTCCGCCAAAGCGCGGTACTTGTCCTTGTGATGAATCTGCAAGCTAGTCTCTAAACTATCATGACCAGGCAAGCCCAACTTTTCACACACATAAACCGTACTCAGCAAGGCAAAATCATTACAGCCGGAACACACCGCACTCACCCCTTCTTCTCGGGCAAGAGCAAGCATCGCATCCTTATCGCTAAAATCAGCGAACACATTCTTGTCCGCATACGGATGACCCAGCCCTTCGCGGGCGTTCCCTGTGGTGATTACAAAATAACCAAGTTCCTGTGCCGCCTGAATCAGGGGAATTTCAGCGTGACCGCCACCTAAAAGCAACAACTTTTTCTTTGACATCCACGCCTCAATTTAGAACAACATAAGGAGTCCAGCGTTTGTAAAAACGTTCCTGGAAAGGTAAGGGCGACAAGATCGGTTCGTGGTCCCCCTGCACAATAAAACGCACATCCGGATGTTTGCGGGCCAAGTCCGCCACACGCTTCAAAGTCTTCTCGATGGCAGCCGGATACAATTCTTCCAGATCCTTCATGGAAATGCGGTAAGGATCCTCCCCCTTCAGCGGGAACTTGGATTCCGACGTGGTCCAGGCTACAAAAACCTTCCGACCCTGCGCACTGTCCCCACCGGCGGCAGCTGCAGTCAAAACAGAATCCATTATCCGCACCGCATCCGCGTCACTGTCCAGCCCCCAATGCACATTCTCAAAACCGATGTTGCGAATATACTTGTGACGCCACTGCACCGTACTATCCCCAGCAAAGAAGAAGTAGGTTTCGTAACCGAGACCAGACAGCACATTTGGAGTAAACGTGGTATCCCTACGACGAGTCACGGAATCACGAGCTAGAGAGTAAACAAGATCCTCACGTTCCGCCGTGCGGGTACGGCTATACATACGGCTATGCACCCCAACCTTCATGGGGGCGTTGGCCGCCCTCAGCAAAGACAATTCCGATTCAAAAGCCTGATGATCAAGAGGAATGCCCCAACTTTCCACCAGCACCAAAACATTACTGCGAGTGGTATCCAAAAATCCAGGCGTTACAATGGCGGTATCCACCACCTCGTACTTCGCCTTAAATTCCTCCGGCAGCACCTTCCGTTCCACAGACTTTGGCGCCGTACGAGCCAAGTACTCCACCACCGGAAATTGAGCCACCGGCTGAGCAGGATAATAATTATACGCAGCCAAATGGAAAACCAGTGATACAAACATGATCAGGTTGATGGTGGGGAAACTAAACGCAGGAATCTTCCACATCATGGCAACAGCCAGGCCGCAAGTAGCAATGGGCACAACAGCTCGCCATTCCATATCCCAACCCTTAATTGCCAGCAAATTGCTCAAATCCATAAAGGCAACCACCAGCATCACCGCGATAATGAGGACCAATGCCACAATGCGTAGAACCTTTTTCGTCATGCTGAGCGAAGTCGAAGCATCCAGTGACGTTCTGACCCATACAAAAATAAGCAATAGCGCAAGTTCACTATACCCAAACAAACCGCGCACAATATCCTGCCCGTTCTCGAAGGTAATCAAGAACGGCGCAATCGTAATCAACGCACTAGCAATCAATGGGTAAAGTAAACGCTTCATACAGGGGTAATTTAATATATTTAAATCGCATTAAGAAAAGCCCGGTGGCGGAGGTTGCAAGTTACACGGCCGGGAACATAAACCCTTTTTGCAAACCAGCTGGATAGCTGTCAGGAACATCACCTGATCGAGTGAAGCTCTGCTTCCAAGTAACGCCAGGGTAGGCCCCTGCCAGTAATTTTGCAAAATCATCCCACATATTCGTTTTCGATTCGGTGGCGACGGCCACCTGAATTACTCACGCACTATGCAAATCGCATGGTGTATTACCTATTGACATCCACTTCGGAGATATGTATATTATGCATATAAACCCAACTATTGAATGGAACGCCGAGAAAGCTAAAAAGCTTTGGGAAGAAAGAGGCATTTCGTTTAATGAAATTATGGAAAAACTCAAGTCAGGAGAGTTCAAGGTCTGTCCGGTGGACAACCAAAAAGACCACAAAGGACAAAAAATGTTCCTTATCGAAATGAACGGCTATACACACTGCGTTCCGTTTGTTGAAACAGATTCTGGCGTATTCCTAAAAACAGCATTTAAATCCAGAAAGCATCAAAAGGAAATTTTATGAAGAAATATAAAGTTATAGACAAGCCCTTTGACGATGAAGAAAAGGCTTTGATGGAAGCTTTTGAAAACGGAGATTTCCATGTGGACGAAAAAGAGACTGCGCGATTGAAAGAAAAACTTTCTAACGCCCGCAACGTCACCATCCACATGCAACAAGAAGATATCGACGGTATGAAAGCTAAAGCAGCAGAGGCAGGAATCCCCTACCAGACGCTGATCAACTCCATCATCCATCGTTATTTAAACGGCGGAATCATCCTGAAAAACGCCATCTAATAAATCGCCTCGCCGGAGCAATCCGGCGAGGTGTTTTCTTTAGGATTTTACTACATTCCACTCTATGAGCGAGCAAAATACCGCTAAAAAGATTTCTTTTGTGATTCCCTGCTATCGTAGCCAGGGAACCATTGAAACCGTGGTGAACGAAATCCGCGAAACCGTCGCATCGCGCACCCCATTCGATTACGAAATTATCCTGGTGAATGACAGCAGTCCCGATGGTGTCTGGAACGTCATCAAAGACCTCGCCGCCGCAGACCCCAAAATCAAGGGAATTTGCCTGGCCAAGAATTTCGGCCAGCACTGCGCATTAATGGCAGGCTACGCACAGGCCACCGGCGATTACGTCGTTAGCCTGGATGACGATGGCCAGACCCCCGCCAGCGATACCTACAAGCTAGTCGACAAGCTGGAAGAAGGCTTCGATGTGGTGTACGGCTATTACGAACACAAGAAGGAACATCTATTCCGTAGATTCGGTAGCTGGACCAACAAGAAAATGGCTGAAGCAGTTATTGGACAACCCAAAACTTTGCAGACCACCAGTTTCTTCATCATGAGAAAGTTCATCGTTGAAGAAATCGTGCGTTACCCCCACCCCTTCGCCTACATTAGCGGCCTTGTCTTCCGCGCCACCAAGAACCTTGGCAACGTAGAAGTGGAGCACCGCAACCGCTTGGAAGGAACATCCGGCTACACCATCACAGGCCTACTGCGCCTGTGGATTAACGGCTTTACCGCATTCTCCGTAAAACCCTTACGTGCCGCCACCTTCATCGGCATCCTTTGTGCAATCGTAGGCCTTGTCTCAGGCGGATTCGTGGTGTATGAAAAATTCATGCGCCCCGAAATTCCCGTTGGCTACACAAGCCTTCTGGCAACGCTCCTATTTGTAGGCGGCATGATCATGCTATTGCTGGGCCTTATCGGCGAGTACGTGGGCCGCATCTACATTAGCATTAACCAAAGCCCACAATACGTCATTAGGGAACGTGTATGAAGCTGAGAGGCTTTCTCAAGTCATGCCGCCCCACGTCATGCCGAACTTGTTTCGGCATCAGCTGTTTATTAACAGCGTTCACAATCAACATCTTCTTTCTGGCACTCTGCCTGATCTTTGGCGACCTTAAGTTCGGCGCCATCGACGACTACTTTATGGCAGCAGTCTTGACTGGAGCCCACGGCACCGACTACAACCCCCACCTGCTTTTCGTCAACGCACTGTATGGCTATGCCCTGATTCCGCTGTACAAACTGTTCCCGACTATAGGCTGGTACTACATCGGCGAGATGTTCAGTGTTTTTCTGAGCCTCACCACCATCAGCTACATCATCATCAAAAAGATGGGAAACCAGTGGGGGACATTGATTGCCACCCTATTCGTGGCCATGTTCGCCAGCGACTATTACCTGGTGGTCCAATTTACCCAATGCGCAAGCCTCCTCAGCGCCACCGGCATGCTAGTCTTTGCAAATGCAGTCACCCAGGAACCATCATGCCAAACCACGTCATGCCGAACAACGTCATGCCGAACTCGTTTCGGCATCGGCTCTCTCGTACCAGAGCCTTCACTGCGTAAGCAATGTTTCGGCATCAGCTATCTCCCTTTCGCTTACGCCCTTTTCCTCCTCCTTTGGGGCAGCGTCATGCGCTGGGAAGCCTTCCTTATGGGCATGCCCTTCTTCTGCATCGGCCTCCTTTTCCTGATTAAGCGATGCTGGACAAACAAGGTCCCGGTCATTATAACCCTGACAATCATGTTTACAGCCGCCTTCAGCCTCCACAGCTGGGACCGAAACCTCTATAACACCCCGGAATACAAGCCCTACATGGAAATTCAAAATCCAAGAGCAGCCCTCGGGGATGGTAGCAATTACAACCAAAATGCAGTCTACGAAGATTTAGAAGAAATGGGCCAGTCCGCAAAAGATTACGACATGCTCACCCGCTGGCTGTTCTACGATACAGAGACCTTCGCCAAGGACAGTATGCTGTCCATCGTAGGCGTCATCGGTCAATATCGAGACAAAAACCAGAAAGCCGATATTCCCAGGCAACTGTTAAACGCACTTGGTCACAGTTTAAAGATGCCCATGTTCTGGAGCTGGTTTATTGCAGGCTTAATTATCCTTGCAACAAATCGTAAAAAATTCCCTTACCTGTGGACTAGCCTCGGTTCCATATTCCTTTTAATGACCATGCTCCTGGCCCAAAACCGCCTGGTTTACCGTGTCGAAGGAGGATTCTGGCTCTACACAACCATTCTCGCCATTCCCCTGTGGGCTCCCGTACAGTTCGAGAAAGCAAATCAAATTTTCAACCGAAAAATTGTCATCGTCATCCTTGGGGTTATCGCTTTTGCAAACCTATTCACCTACATTACCAACGGCGATTCCGTAAGAGATCCAAGCACCGGAAAGACCCGCACCTTAGCCGTTGATGATTCCACCGACTATAGCCAAGTCCTTGCCCATATCGACAGCAATCCGAACACAATGTTCCTCGCCAATATGCGCACCTACATGGTGTTTAGCCAGCATAAAATGCCCCCCTATAAGGCAGAACCCTTTGGCAGCTACAGAAACATTATCAGCTTCGGTTATTGGACACCCTATTTGCCAGAAATCACAAAAACCCTAGCCGAATACGGTATTACCAATCCCATGAAGGATGTTGTTCACGAAAACGTGGTTGTCATCAACGAGCCCAAGCTCGGCGATTTTCTAACACGTCATTATTACAGTGATTCCATCGCCGTGGACACCTTACGCACCATCGGAAAAACTGAATTTTACAAGTACAGGCTGGTACAAAAATGAGCGAAGCAAATAGCGAAAAATGGACCACCGAAATCAGACCCAAGTCGAGCCTTTTGAGCATCGACTTTAAAGAGCTGTGGCAGTACCGCGATCTTTACAGAATGTTTGTCAAGCGCGATATTGTCACCTGGTACAAGCAGACCATTCTTGGACCCCTGTGGTTCTTTATCCAGCCCATCATGACCACCATCATGTTCATGGTGGTATTCGGCGGCATCGCCAAAATCAGTACTGACGGTTTGCCCCAGCCACTGTTCTACCTGGCCGGCATCTGCCTTTGGACCTATTTTTCGGAATGCCTGAACCAGACCAGCAAGACCTTCATCGATAACGCCAACGTTTTCGGGAAAGTGTACTTTCCGCGCCTTGTGGTGCCCATGGCAACCGTCACCAGCAACTTGATTCGTTTGGCCATCCAGATGGGTTTGTTCCTTGTCGTTTTCGCCTACTACATGATTTTTACCGACGCTCCGGTTCACCCCAATCTTTACATGCTGCTAACCCCAGTACTCATCATGCTCCTGGCAGGGCTTTCCCTAGGTTTTGGCATTCTCTTTAGCAGCCTGACCACCAAGTATCGCGATTTAACTTTCCTGCTCAGTTTTATTGTACAGCTCTGGATGTACGCCACCCCGGTGATTTATCCGTTAAGCACAATCACCGACCCACGCCTTAAAATGCTGATGCAGGCCAACCCCCTCTCCAGTATCCTTGAGACATTCAAGTTCGGATGGCTTGGCGTAGGCGAATTCAGCTGGGCAGCACTAGGCTACAGCGCTGGCTTCACGGCAGTTCTCTTGGCCCTGGGAATCATCGTATTCAACAGAATCCAAAGAACATTTATGGATACGGTGTAACTTTCTTAACGGATTCCAGAATTTTCACACAGGCAGCCTTTTGCAATCCACAACGATCGGCAACCGCAAGCATATCGTCTTCTGAAGGATTCCCATTTCCGTTCACAGTCATTTCATGTTCCGCCTTATCAACTGTCTTCGTTATATCATAAGCAGGAGACAATTTGTAGGAATGAGCAGACTCGTCATAAAGGAACGCAAAATTCTTCCCATGGTCATCCTTATTTCCGTAGAAAACATTAAAGGCCATTCTACGAAATACCTCATACATATCAGATTGATCCATGCATATTTTTTGTACAACCTGAAACAAATGGCTGTAATCTAAATTCGGAATTCGATGGGAGGTTTCAAGCATGGATGACAAAGAAATCATGTGAATTCTATTCGTACCATCCCGGTCAAAACGTTTCGCACCAAAGAATCCCTCATATTTTTTTGACGGAAAAAGTTTGAACTCATTCACATTTATGCCTGCATCTCGAGCCAACTTATTGGCCTCAAATTCCTTTTTTCCGGCATTCTTAGAATCGTGTGAACATGGAAATTTCACAATCCAGCAATCTTCGCCCACCTTGATATGAGCCTTTGGCCTGGCACCACCACTTGAACCACCCAGGCGATAGACTTCGTCTAGATTCACATTTTCCATTTCATCATTCCAAATCTTATCGGCTTCAGCAGCAAGCATTTCAAGGTCAAAACGCTCTGGGGTTGACATTTCAGAAAAACTAGGTTCATACAGCAATCCACCCATACCATAATCATTGACCAAAGCAAGCCGAGTCAGTGGAGAAACGCGATCTGCATTAATACCCTGCCGGGCAAGCATCCTGCGAAATAAAAGTTCGCCCCAGCCATCAGGCAGGGAATCCGCAAACACCCCGTAAAGGCCATTAAACGTTTTCTTATGATTAACAAACACCTTGTTCGTCAACGGAAGAGAAAATGGAGATAAGGGAAAGCCGTCTTTCAGCCATTCTTCGTCGTACTGAAAAGCAATTTCACCAGACAAGTCTGCCAAATAGCCAACAACCCTCCCGTTGTATTTTATAGTCAGCTTTTTTACAACAGCCAGTTCCATCACAAGTCCTTCAAATTGGTAATAGCAGGCAACCTAAAAAGCATATTGAAATCTTCTAGACAATCTAAAGCCATCGCGATTTTTAGCAAAGACTGCAAAGAAATTTCGCCCAATAGTTCAAAACGACGAACAGAGGCGTAACTAACCCCCGAACGAGCAGACAAATCCTTCTGGGTAATATTCATAGACTGCCTACGAGCCCTCATTCGCGCCACAAGAGCCTCGGTTGCCGCAGGAATCGTCAAAGAATCTACAAAATCTCCAATATCAAATTTTGCTTTCATACTACTAAAATATAAGCAATTATTAAAAAAATTTCAATGATATTACTAATATTTTAGCAGTAATATTCTCAAATAAGAGGTTATTTCAAGGTCGTTTTTTCCGACCATGAAATTTTGAACTGGCCACACTTTATGACCAGATTTCTCCAGCATGGTTCAAGGTCCAAAATTTTGACCTCGATAAGAAGAACGAATACTTGAGGCGCAATTTTTGCACCTCAAACTAAACTCAATCAACGTCAAAGTCCCGAGCAAACGCTTCCAGTGTTTTCAGATTTATTTTAGGAAAGCTTACATCTTTAAGTTCTCTAAAATGTGAATCGTCAGAAACAATGTAATCAGCTTGACACGCAAAGGCGCAGTCCACAAACTTATTGTCGTCAGGGTCCTTCTTTATTAGCCGCAACCTGAAGAACGGATCTTTTCGAACAACATTAGAAGAAAACTGAACAGTTCTCATAAACATTGTTGCAACAATGTCTGCAGCCTTCTGACGAAAGATTTCTTCATATTCCAATAGGATTTCTGGTGAAACGCAAAGTACATATTCTTCGTTCAGAAATTTCTTCCACAAAAAATGGTAGGGAGACTTACTACCAAGCATCTGCAGCATGGCATTCGTATCAATAACAATCTTTCGCATGACTACCCCCGATAAGGAGTACGAAGATGTTCTGATTTCAGCTGTTCCAGTTTTTCCTGGCCGAAAGATCCGTCTTCCCAACGCTTATCAAGCTCTTGTTCAAGACGTTCTGCATAAAAATTTTTAAGAAGTTTTGTCAACGCAGCCAACTCTTCTTCACTAGTAACGCTAGCGAAGGACTCAACTACCAGCATTTGAGCCGGATTCAGAGAAGCCAAAGTCAGTTCGTCAGTCATAAAAACTCCCGTTTGCTCTTGGCTAATATAGATATTATTCTGCATTTGTTGCATAGTAATTTTCCTTTCCGTTTTACAGGCATGAACAAAAAAAACGGATTCACCTTGGTTAGACTGCACAAATATACACCGGTTTTATGAAATTGACAAGACTCTCGCATAATAAAATTTAATCCCTAACGCAGAATTCTTAAAGGATTCCTCCAGTTTTTGACCTCAAGTTGCAAAAACACTAAAACCCAATTTTCAATCTCACTGAATTCCGCTATATTATTAAAATCCAATTCAAAATCTTCACCATGAAATTTTGAACCCGTCACACTTTATGACCAGATTTTTTCAGCGTTGTCTAAGGTCAAAAATTTTGACCTTAGAAATTCCAAGATATTCGCTTGGTCGCTAAATTGCCTTTTGATACCACTCATGCACACACATACGCCTTGTTCCGTAAAGGCATAGGGATAAGGTCATCTCAACACATTTATATTTGCGGTCAAAAAATTTGACCACAAATTTCAAGGTGGATTTTTTTCACCTTGAACATAATTGACATACCCCATGGTCACTTCGGAATTCAACTTGAAGTGCAATTTTTGCACCTCAAACTAAACTAAATCACCCAACACTTCCTCAATCAATCCGTGATAAACTTCTGGATGTTCGATACTATTTATCGAAGTCACTCTCTTGCCGGCATCTTTTGAAGAAGCGCCGCAATGGAACATTTTTTCGTGACTCGTTTTGTAATCCAAAACGATATAACAGTCATGGAATATACCGCCTGCAGACTTCTGGTCGCTAAAAATTGTCACAGCCACATTTTGAGCTATTTGATTATTCCGGAGCGGCGGAGCCGCCAGTCCGGAGAAATGAGAGCCACTAGTCCGGTCTGACGGAGCCACCTGTTTTAGGGTTATTGTGCTTCAGATGGGTTCAACCCATACACTTCTCGCATGGATTTCCTTGTAAGCCCCAAGGAACCAGTCCAAAATTCCGCAAATGCAGCAAAAGTCTGCGCCCCAAGGGGTCAGATGAGGCTTCGCCACATCTGCCTGCGCTCGGTCATGCCAAGCTACGCACAAGTGCGTACTTGTCACGACTCTCGCTGGGGTCACGATCGCTCCCGCGATTTAAGGGCGAAAAATTTTTACAATCTTTTTTCAAAATCCAGGGAGCATTCTACGGCAAAAAAGCGTGTATATAGCAGGCGGCGATTTAGCCACCTCGCAAAGGTGTGCGCAACACCCAGCAACACGTATGAACGAAAACGAAACCGCCGTAGGCGCTGATAACGAAACTAAAGTCATCGACTTCTCTAAAATCACCATCACCAACCGTTTCATGTTCCCGCTGGTCATGAGCCACAAGGAAATCGCAAAGCCCTTCATCGAGGCGGCGCTTGGCATCAAGATTTACGACCTGAAGGACCCCGAGCAGGAAAAGACGGACCAGGTCGGCATCTTCAGCAAAAGCGTGCGCTACGACGTTTACGCCCAGGAAACCGGCAAGGACGGCGAAGTCAAGCGCTCCTTCGATCTGGAGATGCAGATGGAGGACACCAAGGAACTCCCGAAGCGCGCTCGTTACTACCAGTCTATTCATGACACCCACGAGTTGCGCAAGGGAAGCATGTACAGCAGCCTTAAGGACCAGTACGTGCTCTTCATTTGCCCGGAAGACATTTTCAAGGAAGGCCTGCCTATTTATAGTTTCCAGAACTATGCGACAGAAAACAAAAAACTCGCCTTGAACGACCGCACCTTCAAAAATTTCTATATATTTAACCAGTACGAGAAACTTCCGGATACGCACCCGCTTAAACCGTACCTGAAGTATTTTGCTACAAACGCCGCCGAATCCTCGGAGACAAGGAAAATCCACACCAAGGTGGAGTGGTACCGTTCAGACGAAAAGACACAGGAGCGCTATATGACATGGGAACAGGAAATCCAGCTTGCCGCAGAAGCCGCTGCTGAAAAAGAACGCGAGCGCAACGAGAAAATCATCGCCGAGAAGGATGCCGAGATTTCCGAGAAGAATGCCGAGATCGCCGAACAGGCACGCAAAATCGCAGCTCTTGAGGCGAAACTCGCCGGAAAGAACTCCAAGTAACCTCTGCGAAAAATCTCCGCGATACAAGGGCCCCCCGCGCGGGTCTTTTTTTGTGGGCGGCCCGGCACTCCCGTGCCGTCGCTTCCGTTGAATGTCCGATTTCCTTGTCGGTAAGGCTTTCTTCCAAGGGCCAAATCAAATTGTGCTCCTTGGCAAGTTTCAAGATCCTGTTGACGGTCTTTTTGGACACCTGACAACTTGTCGCGATGTCGTTTTGGCTTAACCCCAGGTTTCGCAACCTGAGGATTTCGCGGTATTTGGTCATTCGACCTCCTGTCTATTTTTTTCGCACGGTATTGTGCATGCTAAAATTAGACAGGTTTCCTTATCTCCGGAACCTCGGTTTCCGTTTGACCGGTATGTCGGTTTCCATTACTCCGGTTTCACGGTGTACTTTGCTCCGGTATATTCAATTTTAATTATATTGCTATCCATAGGATGCTCCTTTTTAGGTTGATTTGTGGTTATTTCAAATCTAAAAATTGGAACATCCTTTTTTTTTACCCCCTTAGAGGAATTTGCGAAAGACAATATACGTTATCAAACTTGAGGTCGGTTTTTCCGACCTCAAGTTCAAAGCACTCACCTCCTCTTTCGTCAACTGAAAGCGAAAATCATCATCAAATCGTTCAATATTCGCTTTTACCTGCTCATTGAACCGTTTAGTACTATACCCGTAAATTTTCGCCAGATCTGCATCGAGCAAAACCTTTACGCCACGGATGGTGTAAACCTTGCTCTTGAGCAAAGTCTCGTCAATAAGGACGATTCCGGCACTATCGCCGGTAGCCATATTCTTTTTCATGAATTTTTCTATGGGATTCCTGAAATCCCATGCTCTACGCATACTGCCGAGGGGCCGATCCCCCTCAGAGGTCCTGCGGAAATGCGATTGCACGTTCCAGCGACACATGGCAGAGAGTTAATCACCTCTCCAATTTCAGCTAAGAGGATTAATTCTCACGGCAATAAAGATACACAAACGTTCACTACTTGTCAAGTGGTATTTTCCGCACACTCCAAACCATGATGTCATTCCGGCGCGAAGCAATAGAATTCACAAAAATATTTACTACATTCCCTAACATGTCTACCGCAATCGAATTCGAGAACATCAGCAAGCAGTACCGCCTGGGCTTGGTAAGCACAGGCACGCTCAGCCACGACCTCAATAGATTCTGGCAGACCAAGATCTTACGCCGCGAGGACCCCTACCTCAAAGTGGGCGAAACCAACGACCGCGCAAGCAAAGGTTCCAGCGACTACGTGTGGGCCCTGAAGGACATCAACTTCAAGGTGGAACAAGGCGACGTCGTGGGCATCATCGGCCGCAACGGCGCAGGCAAAAGCACACTCCTCAAGCTGCTCTCCCGCGTGACCGCACCCACCACGGGCATCATCCGCGCCAAGGGCCGCATCGCAAGCCTGCTGGAAGTGGGCACCGGCTTTCACCCCGAAATGACCGGCCGCGAGAACATCTACATGAACGGCGCCATCATGGGCATGACCCGCGCCGAAATCTCCCGCAAGCTGGACGAGATCGTAGACTTCAGCGGCTGCGAACGCTACCTGGACACCCCCGTCAAGCGCTACTCCAGCGGCATGACCGTCCGCCTGGGTTTCGCCATCGCCGCCCACCTGGAACCCGAAATTCTCGTGGTGGACGAAGTGCTGGCCGTAGGCGACGCCGAATTTCAGAAGAAAGCCATCGGCAAGATGCAGGACGTCAGCAAAGGCGAAGGCCGAACCGTTCTGTTTGTAAGCCATAACATGGGGGCTGTTAGGAATTTGTGCAAGACGGGAATCGTTCTGAACCAGGGACAAGTTGCTTTTACAGGTAGCGCGGAAGAGTCGATTGGATATTACATAAATAAAAATGCCGTGGCTAAAGTTTGGAAGAAACAAATTTGCGACATAAATCATTTAAACCCCACCAAAGATGTCCAATTTCTTTCCATTAAATTTTCCAAACACGACAATGAATTCGCTTCTGATGAGCCTATAGAAATTCTGTTCGATGTTTTTGGGAATAAATCCGTAGATGCTTGCAGAATAAACCTAACTATTCATTCTGTTGATGGAACCCCCATTGGAAGCGTTTCTAACGTGGAAACATTTAAAATAGAAAAAAGAGAACAAAAAACAGTATCAGTTTCATTAAAGGAACTCCGTCTTGTTCCTGGAATATATTCGATTTCTTTTGCTACAGGCATTGGGAACTATTTATCATGTCAACGAGATTTTGACGTCGTTCCACAAGTACTCTCATTTTCCATAACTAGTTTATCAAGCACATCAACAGCAGGAATATCTCAATGGAATCGTAATTGGGGAAATATAATTTGGCAGGGATGCACAACTATTAGAGATTTCAAATGAATTTTCTTAAATTTGTTCTAACAGTAATAAAAAATTTGGTAAAAAACGTCCACTATCTAGGACAATATGATTTATCCAAAGCTATTATCCCGTCGGTACGAGATAACTATAATGAGTTACAGCAAAGTCTATTCCACACAAGGAAAACCATACTTTGTCAATACTATGAAAATCATCCTGAATACGCTCAAAAATATCAAAAAGAACTAGAATATTTACAGACAACTAATAACATAGATCCGTTTCCCTATCCCACAATAAAGACATGTAATCACATCAAAGCAGAAATAGATAACACATGCCATATGCCTTTTGTTTGGCACAAAGGAAAAAAATTATATCTACCTAAAGGTTGGAAGATTGAACAAGCGATAAAGTATTACATAAGATTTATTGAACGAGAAAACATCCTGGAAGATGGTTATACTCCCAAAGCTCCTCATCTATATCAATCAAGTACAATCAAGGTTGATGAAAATGACATCGTCATTGATGCCGGGGCCGCAGAAGGGCTTTTTGCGCTTGACGTTATTGATAAAGCTAAGTCCATTTTTATTTTTGAAGTTGAAAAAATTTGGTTAGATGCGTTAAAAAAGACCTTTGATCCATACAAAGACAAAGTTAAGATTATACCCAAATATCTTTCCTTTGAAGACTCAAAAACAAGTATTACGTTAAATTCTCTTTTTGCAAATACAACAAACGAATCTTTTTTTATAAAAATGGATATTGAGGGAGCGGAAGAAAACGTCTTATCACGCAATCAAGATTTTTTCAGTTCAACAAACGCAATAAAAGTTTCATGTTGTACATACCACCGAGAGAATCATGAAAAAAGCATTCCCCAATTGCTAAAAAATTTAAATTATCACACGGAATTCTCCGAAGGTTACATGATTTTCTACTGGGATACAGTTTTTAACGAGCCCTTCTTTAGAAAAGGTTTAGTTAGAGCAACGAATATAACACAATAAGTTTATGACACAAAAAGTTGTTTCCTTTGATGTTTTTGACACAAGTTTAATTCGCAAGTGCGGTATTCCAGAAATAATCTGGGATTTGATGCTAGATTATTTATTTGATCAAAACGACATCAGTTCAAGAACAACGTTCAAAGTACAACGAAAATATGCCGAAAGCATCGCAAGAGAATGCAAGCCTTTTCCCAATATAAGGGATATATACAATGCAATGGACTTGTCTCAGTGGCAGTTAAAAAAAGACAATCTCATTCAATTAGAAAAAACTATTGAGCAAAAACAACTAATAGCTCCTCCCGACATAAAAAACACCATATTTAAATACAGAAAACAAGGATACAAAGTCATCTTTATTTCAGACACGTATCTTTCGTCATCTTTTATAAAGAGTGTTCTTGAAAGGGAAAAAGTTTTTCAAAATGACGACGAAATATTTGTATCCAATGAGTATCAAGCACTTAAAGAAGACGGAACTTTATTCCATTTAATTAAAGAGAAAAAAAACTTTTCTTTCAATAAGTGGACACATTTCGGTGACAATGAAAAAGCCGATTATTTAGCGCCCCAAAAATTGGGAATTTCAGCAATCTGGTACAAAAAAAACTGTTATTCACATCACGAAAAAAACTGGTTAAAGGATTCTCATTACTATACAGGAAAAACAGATATAGAATTATTCACAGGGCTATCTAGATGTATTAGAATTTTAAACGGCAATTCACCAGACGTAGCCTTAGCAGCAAATGCAATTTCAAGTGCGTACATTCCATATGTATACAAAATCCTCCAAGAAGCACAAAAACGAGGAATCAAATCCCTTTATTTTCTGGCAAGGGATAGCCACATTTTTTTAGAAATTGCAAATCTCTTTTCTACATTATTTCCGCAAATTTCCTTACATTACTTGAAAGTTTCAAGACGAAGTGTATATCCCTGCTATTTCTATGAAGCAAGTGTTGAAGAACTGAAATGGATTCTATCAAAAGCGAAAGGACATAAAATTACAGCAGCATTAAGTCACATGGGGCTTTCTTGGAAAGATTTGTTCACAAACCAAGTACCTCCTTTCAACAAAGAAGATTTTCTGGATTCAAAGACAATATCACTCGTTGCATCTTTTTTATCAAGCACCTGTGCAGACAAGATTAAACAATGTTCACAAATTAAAAGGGACAATTTTTTGGGCTACTTAACGCAAGAAGGAATCTTTCTTGATGGTCCAAAAGGTATCGTCGATTTGGGATGGGAAGGATCCACAAGAATATGCATAAATAGAATTCTTTCAAAAGAAGGAATGCAACCTATTTTCTCTTTTTATTGGGGATACTCAAAACAAGTTAAGCAGGACCATCAACATGATGGAGTCTTCTTTTTCAACAGCCAATCTGAAACAACAATTCCTCGATCAGCATACATTCTTGAACATTATTTTTCGGCCAATCAAGAAGGAACAACCATTGGTTATGAAAAAATAAATGATTTTTATTATGCGATTTTAGGTTCATCAAACAAGCGAACTGCAATTACGCAAGAGACAAACGAAACAATTGTATGTCAAATATCCTCCTTGTTAGTGCATATTATTTCTCAACGTGAGATGCATTTACAAGACATCTTTAATTGTTGTGGGAAAAAGACTCTAAACAAAATTTCAACAGAACCAAGTTATAACGAAGCAAAAATATTTGCAAAAATACAAGCAGAAAATTTCAATCAGGAAAAACCTTTAGTGGAAAATTTTTCGTTGAAGGACATTATAACAATGTCTATTTGGGGACATCCGACACGGGATATTTGGCAGGAAGCTGCTTTTACAATCGCATTTAATACCAAGGCTGCATTCTTCAAAAAAATATTTCGCATTACCTCTAACTCATACACAGCATTTGTCATCCGTGTCTTCTGTAAAAAATTAAAACTTCTCGCAACATTTTTCCTCAAAATTTTAAAATGAAAACAAAAGTTGTTTATCTGATCAACGAAATTTCTGATGGAGGCGCGGAAACTCTTGTCAAAGATTATGCGCTCAATCTAGATAAAAATCTTTACGATGTTTTCATCATCACGGAATCTGAATGCGCACATGATTCTGCAAACTACAAAATATTACAAAACAATAAAATAAAAATCTACAGCGCATTATCTAGCTACAACGAAACGTTCCGCTCCAAACTTTATTACATCATAAAATGCAAACTTCTATCACTTATCCCGTATCATTTTATAAAGAAATTTCAAACGTGGTATATAAAGCGATCTTTACGAAAAATCAAGCCACAAATAATTCATGCCCATATGCAAGTTTTAAAGCATCTGGTTCCAATTGCTCAAGAACTGGATCAAGTCAAATTATTCTACACTTGTCATAGTCTTCCTGTTAGATATTTCAACCAAAAAGAGTGTTTAGACGAATTTCTTGCCGCAAAATTTCTAATTAGCAATAACAATCTGACTCTTATCGGATTACATGAGGAAATGCGAGAAGAACTTAACTCCATATTCAAAATAGACTCTACAAAAACTTTACGAAACTGTGTAAATTTAAACCGTTTCTACTCAGTCCTTAACAAAAAAGAAAAAAAGACTATTAGACGGCAAGAAAATATTCCCCAAGATGCCTTTGTTATCGGGCATGTCGGCAGATTCATTTGGATAAAAAATCATAATTTTATCATCGAAATTTTCAAGAAATTGCACCAGAAAAACAATAAAGCATTTTTACTTCTTGTCGGAGCCGGAGATACATCAGAGATAACTCAAAAATTATCTTCATATAAATTAGACGGATGTTATAAAATTTTGTCCAATAGAACTGACGTACCCGAATTACTGTTATGTATGGACACCTTTTTATTCCCTTCATATTTTGAAGGGCTTCCCATAGCTTGCATTGAAGCTCAAGCAATGGGACTTAGATGTCTCATTTCCCAAACAATAACAAAGGACGTTTTCTTCAGTCAGATGGCAATTCCGGCCAACATTGAAGATTCCGCTGATAAATGGGTCGAGATGATTTTAAACAAAGAATATACAGGAACTTATACAAACGATATTGAAAAATTCAACATAAAAAACGTTATGAAGGACCTAATTAGAATATATTCATCAAGCACTAATTTTCATCAAGAAAACTAGTGTCGAGCCATGCCATTATAGACACTCACAAAAATTTTCACACACTTATTCAGCCAAGAGAACAACACTCTTGGCATTTTTTTTGGAGAATTCGCCATTGTAAGAATTAAGCCAACAATCGGACTTCCCAAATATTCTCTTTGATAACTTGACGACATCGCCACAGTTTCAACATCCCAAGAATTTTGTGGAGACGCAACAACTGCTTGGATTTGTTCTTGGGCAAGACCTGCTTTTACAGATTTCCAAAACTCTTCTTTTTTTAGAAGATTGGTTTCCGGGCCAAAACTTTGCGCACAAGCAAAATAATGAATCAAAACTGCTTCAGCAAAATATTTTATAGAAAAACTTATTTGAGCATTATAAGTATGAGGCAAGTGTTTAACAAGTCCATCAAATTCAAAATTTGTTTGATTCAACGATTGTTGATCCGTAAAAATCCCATGAGAGCAACACTCCTTCCATAAGGAATTCCAACGTTTAGAAAACTCATGAGATTTTGGAGTGTCTTTCATAAAAAGAACACCACCATTTATAAAATAGTCAAACTCCCTATTAAACCCTAACTTTTTCATTGAGTTATCAAAGGACGATTTTAGCAAACACTTATATGGAAGATGGCTATCTGGAACACCCATAACATCATAACAAAATAAAGACTCATCAATGGAACCATTCCAAATCGTGTCTACATCTACATATAAAATATCGCCTTCCAAAATATCTCGCAAAGTCGTTTTCAATTGTCGTGAACGAATCATTGCATTCATATCATCAGGCAAATCAACAATTTTATACTCATTGGCTAGATTTAGAATTTCTCCCCTTTTTTCTGTAAGATTACACGCAGTTCGATTATCAACAACCAATGAAACATATGCATTGGGCATCCGTTCTTTCAACGAAAGCAACGACACATGAGCCTGTTCCAAATAAAAATCGTGATTATCACTAACTAAAACGTACGCAATCTTCATATTGTCCAATATAACAACTTCTAGAGAACGAAATAATAAGTTATATTAGAACAAGCAACAAAATGGTATAAAAGTCAAAAGCATCTTGATTTTTTTATTGGAAAACAGACACCGCATGCAATACAATATCGTTTGTGGAATAGACAACAATTATGTAGAGCCTCTGGCCACAATGCTAAACTCACTGTTTTTGAACAACCGTGAAAAAGTCTTTTGTATCCACGTACTTTGCATAAACGTATCCCAAACGAATAAAGACGTTCTTCAATCCTGGGTTAAACGATTCCAAAACGAAATACTTTTCTACGACATTGACAATTCTAGTTTAAAAGATTGTCCAATTAGAAAAAACGACACAATATCAATAGCAACATACCTTCGATTGCTAATTCCTGAAACACTGCCTCAAAGCATAGATAAAGTTCTATACCTTGACGTAGACATCATGATTTGTTCAGACATTGAACCATTGTATGCTAAAAAAATTTCTGACAAAGCCCTTGCAGCAGTAGAAGATGCACCAAACAATAGTGTCATTCGCAAGCCAGGACATATCTATTTCAATGCAGGCATAATGTTGCTCAACCTCTCTTATTTTAGAGAAAAAAAAATCACCGCAAAAGCATTTTCATTCATTCGCGAAAACAAGGAAAAACTCCTTTTCCACGATCAGGACGTACTAAACGCAATACTAAACGAATCATTTTATGTACTAGACCCTGAATGGAATTTACAAGATGACAGTTTTCGCGATCACTACAAAAAAAACAAATCCATAAACATAATTCATTTCTCAGGAAAGATAAAACCATGGCACAAGGGATGTTTTCATCCATATAAAAAGAAATACAAGCAATGTATTCCACATATAAACCTATCTCCAAAAACAAATCCTAATGAAGCCCTGACACATTTACCAAGGTACCAAAGGTTTTTGTTTCTAGCGCACATGCCAGATTGTTTTATATTTATCACGGACACTATTATATCCAAGTTATGGAACCTTGTTTTTAGAGAGAAATAATGACTACAAAAAAAACATTCTGGTCTTCTCAAAGATGGCAATCTATAAAACAAGCATCCATCATAAGAGTTCTTTCTAGCATCTACTGGTTTCTCATCAAAATTAGAGACATCACATCGACAACGTGGCTTTGCCTTAAGGTCGCCATGTTATCAAAATTTTTCTCCGTGCAAAAAGAACCTTATCCTTTCGGAGAAGTGTACATTTCTTTAACAACCTATCCGGCTCGATTGGACGCCGTTTACTACACTTTGTGTTCAATTTTGGTACAAAAAAGAAAATGCAATAAAATCATCCTCACTCTTTTTAAGGGTGATTTTCCCAATGGAGAACAGGATCTACCAAAGAGAATTCTTCTTTTACAAAAAAAAGGATTGGAATTACTCTGGTGCGAAGACAACCTAAAATCGCATAAAAAATATTTTTATGCGATGCAAAAATATTCTAATGCAATAATAATAACCATAGATGACGATACAATCTACCCCTATAGCACCGTTGCCAATTTAGTTAACTCACACATCAGCCATCCTCATGCAATCATTAGTTTAGGCGTGAAGCAAATCGAAATTGAAAATGGGTTACCAACACCCTTCAACGAGTGGTGTTCAAACATTGTGGGAGAACCATTCAAAATAGCCAAGCAAGCATTCAACCAAAAACGCATGGATTTTCTAGCGCAAGGTGTCGCAGGAGTGTTATACCCCCCATCAATTTTACCTAAAGAAACATTCAACGAGCAAGCCATAAAAAGATTATGCATTTATGCTGATGATTTTTGGTTGAAATGCATGGAACTAATGGCAAACATTCCTACTGTATGTCCAAAAACAAGAATAAAAATCCATGCAATTTATTTTTCGCAGGAAACAGCCCTGTTTAAGATAAATATATTAGAGAATAAGAACGACTCTCAGTTCCAAGCCATTCTAGAAGAATACAAAGATTACAACCTATTGGAAAAGCTAAAAGCATGATACCTCAAGAATTCTGGCATTCACCTTTGTGGGAAAACTGTCGCAGATTGAAAGTAGTCAAGCTGTTTGGCTTTCTATACAGAAGACTTCTTACTCTTCGTCATCTAATTCTATCAGTATTCTTTCGACCATACATCGCCTGGACTGCAAGGAATAAATCCGTAAAAAAAGAGCCTTACGATTTTGGCAATCTTTACGCATCGCTAACTACCTATCCTGCAAGAATTAACGACTGTTATTATACAATTTGCTCTATTCTTTCACAGCGAACCCCAGTAAATAAAATTGTCGTCACTCTAACAAAAGAAGAATTCCCCTCAGGAGAAAGGGACATTCCTGAAAGAATTTTAAACCTGAAAGAAAAAGGTGTGGAATTCATTTGGGCTGATACAAATCTCAAGCCGCACAATAAATACTTCCATATTATGCAGAAGTATCCTGAAGCAACGATTATTACCATAGATGACGATATAATCTATTCACGGAGCACGTTTTCCAAGCTGGTAAACAGCTACCAGAAAAATTCCAAAGCCATAATAGCACTTTGTACTGATAGATTTCTTGTAAAGGACAATGAAATTTTGCCGTATAGTGAATCTATGCATTGCTACGATTCAAAAATCAACGAGCCGAGAATGGACTTGTGCGCAAATGGATTTGCAGGAGTTTTGTATCCGCCGTCTATTCTACCCCAAGAAACTTTTAATGTAGATGCTATAAAAAAATGTGCCCCTATTGCAGATGACATCTGGCTTAAATATATGGAAATTATGGGAAAAGTTTCCGTAGTTTGCGCATGTTCCTACAAGGATCCCATAGTCATTCCAGACGGACAAAGTACAGCTCTGCTAAACCAAAACAATTTGCAAAACCAAAATGACGTACAACAAAAAAATATTGAAAAATTTTATTCTAATTTTGATTTTGTCAAAATGATTAAAAACGAGAATTAATGCCCTTAATCACCATCTTCACTCCGACTTATAATCGTAAAGATTTGATAGAACGTCTCTATCAATCTCTTTTACTGCAAACACAAAAGTGTTTTGAGTGGGTGGTCATTGATGATGGTAGCACAGACAATACCGAATCGTTCTTTACCGAAATACAAGCAACAGAGCAACCGTTTTCCATTCGTTACGTGAAACAGCAAAATGGTGGTAAACATAGAGCCATCAACAAAGGAGTTTCCATAGCTAAAGGCGAGTTATTTTTCATCGTAGATTCCGATGACACCCTCCTCCCCCAAGCTATTGAAAAGATTTGCCAATGGGACGCTACATTAGATAATTCCCACAAATGGGCTGGACTTGCAGGGCTTCGAGGCAAAACTGAAAGCCTGGTTATCGGTCAAAGAAATAATTCCGCTCCGTTTGTTGATGCAAAGAACTCCGAACGACAGCAAAAATCTCTAGAAGGAGACAAAGCTGAAGTCTATTTCACTGAGGTTCTCCGCAAGTATCCTTTCCCAGAGATTCCTGGGGAAAAATTCATCTCGGAAGAAATCGTATGGAACGCAATAGCACGAGATGGATATTACCTGCGCTGGTTTAACGAAATCATCTATACATGCGATTATCTTGACGGAGGTCTGACAAAAGACAATTCCAAGGAAAGAAACAACCCAGAAGGTTGCCTTTTGTGGGCTAAGGGACAGCTGGAAACATTTCCCGACAACTCGCGCAAACGTTTTCTTGCTATCGCAATCTATAGAAACGCAGTAAAACACGTCAAAAATATTTCGACGACAGCAAAAGAATTATCAGTATCACCTTTTTCTGTTGTAGCAGCATCATTGATGTTAAGCATATATCAACCTTTGTTCAATCTTTTACAAAGGAATAAGCATTGATTCCCAAGGTAATACATTATTGTTGGTTCGGCCATAATCCTCTGCCACCATTAGCGGAGCGTTGTATTGCATCATGGAAGAAGTTCCTTCCAGACTACGAAATCAAGGAATGGAACGAAGATAACTTCGATGTAAGCCAAATTCCATACACAGAGCAGGCCTACAAAAACAAGAAATACGCCTTCGTCAGCGACTACGCAAGATTCAAGATCTTATACGAGCATGGCGGCATCTATTTCGATACAGATGTAGAGGTCATCAAGCCTATTGACGACATTCTCGCCAAAGGCGCCTTTATGGGATTGGAACAAGACGTTAGCGAAGGGTTCGCCTGCGCCCCTGGATTAGGCATAGCTTGTGCGCCCAAGGCCAAGCTAATGAAGTCTCTCATAGATTTATACCAGGATCTTCAATTTGAAAACAGCGATGGAAGCATAAATACAAAAACTGTCGTTGAACACACTTCTGAATTGATGATTCGAGATGGAATTTCCATCCATCCAGGCATTCTTGAATTTCAAGATTTCTCAATTTACCCCAAGGAATATTTTTGCCCTAAGCCATCAGAATTTGGAAAAATCAATCTTACAGAAAATACAAGAACCATCCATCATTATGCTGGATCCTGGATTTCGAAGAAGCAGCGTTTCGCAAATCTTTTGATTAAAATTTTTGGGAAGAAGATTGTTTTAGCCCTTTGGCGTTTTATAAAGTAATTCAAGCACACCATAGCACTTTCGAATATCAAAACGGTCGTTATCTACACGACAATCAACGTTTTCAACCCGAGTATTCTTCTTCACAAGTTCAGCCACCCAAGGCTGAACTTCTTTTATAGGAAGCTTTTTCACCCTAGAGGAAATCGCAACTTCGTTAGGAACAGCATCGCTCACAACGCACTGCAGCCCATTATATTGAGCCTCCACAAGGGTCATGGGAAATGCTTCACGCACAGAAGGCAAAAGCAACACATCAAACGCACAATAAAAGGGAACCGTATCCTTCTGTAGACCAGAAAAGATTACTGAATCATCCAAGCTTTTTTCGTGTACCAACGTTTTCACATCATCTTGCAAAGGACCATTTCCCACAAGAAGAAGTTTTGCCTTGGGATTTTTCTTCAGTAATTCAGCAAACAGTTCTATAATAAAACGATGATTCTTCTCCGGAAAAAACCTTCCCACATGTCCCACTACAAAATCATCTTCTGCAATTCCGTATTGTTCGCGAATTCGCTTTCGTGCAATAGCGTCAAACTTAAATCGTTCCGGATCAATGGCATTAGGGAGAATAGTCACCTTCCCATTTGCAACCGTGCGCTTACCCCACCCATTTTCTGCGGCAGACTTGCCACAAGCAAGCCAATGAGTAGCAAACATTTTATTCGGGATTCGCAGCATTGCGCACAACAGCCTTAGCAACGGATTCGTGGGATGATAAGCCTGGTGATGGTGAGCAATCCTTTTCGGAACTCTCGCCAACCAAGCCAAGAACATTACATAGGCATTCAGGAACCAATCCAAATGCGAGTGAACCACGTCGTAGTGACCATCCCTAAAAATACGGAAGATTGACCACAAATGTTTAATAGGGTGATGCACCTTATCCGGAATCTGGATGCAGTTTATTCCAGCCTCATTGAAGCGCTCCAAAATCTGCGGATTCGGTTCATACTGATAAAGCAAATCAAAATGTATATCACTCATGCGCGAGCAGTAGTTCAGAACCACCTGCTCCGAGCCACCACCCACAATACCGTGGAGAACTTGACATACCTTGACTTGCTTGTTCATCCTAAAATTCTACCTTACGCTAAATCAAAAAATCCAAATAATTCTCAGGCGTTACTACCGTAGCACTTTTCACAGGATAGTTTCTCGTAAAAGTCTCCGGAATCTTTGTTCTACCTTTTTTAGGATTCCACTTCATTTCGTAAACAGTGTACTGACCATCCTGTTCCTCGACAAAGTCAATTTCCTGTTGAGCCGTAGTCCTCCAAAAATAAGTATTGCAATGGTTTTGCGAGTACTCGTTCCATTTTAGGCGCTCCGTTATGAAGAAATTTTCCCACAAGGCCCCAGCGTCGTTTCGGAGTTCCAACGGAGCAAAATTTTGTAAAATGGCGTTCCGCACCCCATTGTCCCAAAAATAGACTTTCTTTCCCTTTTTCAATTCTGTCCGCACATTCCTATTAAAAGCATTCAGTTTGAACACAACGAAACACTTTTCAAGAAGATCGATGTACTTTTCCACTGTCCGCGTGTCAGAGCCGATGGTCTGTGCAAGTTCATTATACGAAACTTCACTCCCAATTTGAAGCGCCAACGCAACAAGCAATTTTTCAAGCAGAGTCGGCTTGCGAATTTCTTCAAAAGAGAGAAGGTCCTTGTACAAATAGCTGTTTGACAAATTAAGCAGTATTTCCTTCGCATTTTCAGGGTTATTCAAAACATCTGGATAGGACCCATATATCATGCGACTATGAAGAGCCTGCTTTACAGCAATCAACCCTTGCGCATCATAAATTTCCTTGGAAGAAATGGGAAAAAGCCTGTACTCTAGTTTACGGCCTGTCAACGGTTCGTTCAAGCGATCACGAAGATCAAGGGACGACGACCCCGTAACCATCAGTTGAACATCCTTAAAATTATCAGCAATCCTTTTTAAAACCAAACCGACTTGAGGCACTCTCTGAGCCTCATCAATAATCACCAGTTTATTATCAGCAATAAGCAGTTTTAGATCCCTTGCGTTTATATTTTGCAAGGTTTCCTTGACCTCAGGTTCGTCGCAATTCAAAAAAAGTTTCTTCCCATCATAGCCTTGCGCCAATTCATTGAACAAGGTTGTCTTGCCGACCTGACGCGCGCCAACCAAAACAAGAGCCTTGCCCTTAAAGAAAGACTTATTCAGAACCTGTTTAATATGTCGTCCAAGCATCATAATGATAAAGAATATACATATTTTTTGGATTACAATCTAAAAACTTCATAATATTTCATACATTTGATGAAATTTGGGACTTGCGACCCAAATTCATCGCATCATCAATCCAATTTACAAACACGTTCCGTTTAATGCAAGTCAACCGAGAATTTTGCAACCTGTTGTTGACACAACCCTACAGTCGATTAAACTTTCTCATTTCCTTATCTAGGAATGTATCCACGTACTTGGCGTAGATCAAGGTCGTATCCAGGTTGCGGTGGCCCAGCAGCTTACTTGTAGCCGGCAAAGGAATTCCCAAAGAAATGCAAGTCGTAGCGAAAGTATGCCGAGCCAAATGGCAATGGATATACTTTGTAAATCCAAGTTTCTTCGCCGCCTTGCGCAAGCGACGATTGAAGGTGCAGTTTTCCACTACATGGAATACAGGTTCCTCGCCCTTTAACTTCGTAGGAAGCAGCAACCTCGCCTGAACAGGAATCGGAATATACACCTCCTCCCCCGTTTTATGTGTCTGTTTACGGATTTTCCAGTCGTAAATTTCACTTGCAGAAAGCGAACGCAAATCACTATAACGCAGCCCCGTAAAACAGCTGAATAAAAACACCCGAACACATTCTTGTTCTTTCTCTGTTAATTTATTCTTGTTGTCTGTAAAATTCAAATAAAGTTGGGCTCTTCATCAACATGTGTGGGTGGCTTCGCCACCCTTTTTTGTTGACTTTCGCCTAAATTAAACAAAAAATGGGCTATTTTCTAAAATTTAAT
>NZ_QGDU01000020.1 GCF_003149045.1 Fibrobacter sp. UWR4
AGAACGAGGGTCGCCTCCCGCTGGTCATCGTTGAAATCCAGGTGGGCGAATACACTGGCGAAGACGATATCATCCGCGTGGAAGACGACTTCCACCGTTGCAAGTAAGAACTTCCGAAAAAGAAGACTGTAAAAAAAGCCTCGGTTCAACCGAGGCTTTTTTGATGCGTTTAGAGATTTGCGGTCATTCGTGAACGAAAAAGCCTCGTATTAACGAGGCTTAGAAGTGAGAGCGAATTTCAATCGTAGGTTCTAAACTTGTGTTTAGAAATTTGCGGTCATTATTAGAACTGATCCAGGAAACGCTGGTCGTTGCCGGTCAGGAGACCGATTTCGGGAATAGCGTGGCGGAGCATGGCGATACGGTCCAGACCGAAGCCGAATGCAAAGCCGGTGTACTTTTCACCGTCGATACCGCAGTTCTTGAACACGTTGGGGTCCACGGAGCCGCAGCCGCCGATTTCCATCCAGCCGGTGCCCTTGCAGCGACGGCAACCTTCACCGCCGCAGAACACGCAGCTTACGTCCATTTCAGCGGAAGGTTCCGTGAAGGGGAAGAAGCTGGGGCGGAAACGGGTCTTGACGCCTTCACCAAAGAGCTTGTTCATGAACACCTGGAGGACTCCCTTCAGGTCAGCAAAGGAAATGTTTTCGTCCACCACCAGACCTTCGCACTGCTGGAACATGGGAGCGTGGGTGGCGTCGTTATCAACGCGGAACACGTGACCCGGAGCGATCATGCGGAAAGGCGGCTTGTGGGTTTCCATGTAATGGATTTGGGTACCACTGGTGTGGGTACGGAGCATCACCTTATCGTCCACGTAGAAGGTGTCCTGCATGTCGCGGGACGGGTGGTCGGGAGGAGTGTTCAGTGCTTCGAAGTTGTACCAGTCGGTTTCGATGTCGCGACCGAAGTCCACTTCAAAGCCCATCTGGCTAAAGAAGTCGATGATTTCTTCACGGACGTCGTACAGCGGGTGAGTTGAACCGGCGGGGATACCTGCGCCAGGGAGGCTTACGTCTACGCTGCCGCTGGAAAGTTTCTTCTGGAGGGCGGCTTCGTTGGCGGTAGCAATGGCCTTTTCGATTTCTTCGGAGACGGCCACCTTAAGTTCGTTGACGAGCTTGCCGAAAGCCGGCTTTTCTTCCGGAGGAAGAGTACCCATCTGCTTCATCAGGTCGGTAACGAGACCCTTCTTGCCCAGGTACTTCACACGGAGGTTGTTAACGGCTTCTTGATTAGTAAGGTCAGTTTGCGCAAGTTCTGCGTCAAATGCCTGTTTTACGTTATTAATAGCTTCACTCATAGTATGACGAAAATTAGAAAAATCTGACTAATTGGCACCGAGGATGTGAACGATGACGGGTTTATTCTTGCCGTTTTCGGTCTTATGGATGGTGAGGACTCCTGTAGAGTCGTAGCCAAATTGCTCGCCAACGCGTTCGCCGTTGACGTAGGTAAGCGAATCTTTCAGACTTCCGCTCCTGTACCAGTTACGCCAAATGCCGTTACGCTTGTCTTTCTTTTCTAAGGAATCATAAGCCCAGAAACCTTGACTTGCGAGGATTCCTCCTTCAGGATTTCCGTCAAGCGTATCGATGTAATAGCTGCGGCTTTCCTTTAGGCGTCCGTATTCCCAGTCTTCCTCGTACCTCAAGTTATGACCTTGTTTGTAATACCACAATTTCCCGTGAAGTTTCCAACTGTTTGTTCGGGAGGAAAAGGTGGATTCCGCACAGACGATGTATTGGACTAGAGAGTCGTTTATGGTACTCCCGCACACACCGTAGTCAATCCTTTTGTTTTCAATGATATTGTGAAAATCAAGAGTGTCGTACTCTATCTTGCTTTCTTTAAAGAGATTTCCTTCGGAATCATACCAAGTCCACACGCCTCTCCTCTGGTCATCGTTCCAGTGATGCTCTATTTTCTGGACATTTCCGTTACCGTAGTAGAACGTTCTTTGTCTGTCGTCTGTTTCCGGTTGACCTAGATAATTAATTCGAGGGCTTTCCTCCCACTGGATCCTTTTTCCGTCACTATAGTAATGAACCTGTTTGCCGGTGTAAATTCCAAAACCGCACTCTTTTTCGAATTCTAGAGTCCCGTCGTTCCTAAACTTTCGTAACGATCCTTTTTCTACGGTCTTAAAGCAAGAGTTTTCCTCTTTAAGATTTCCGTTCTCGTGCCATTTTTTCCAGATGCCTGTGGAATCTCCGCTTTCACTATAGTGTTCCTCAAAGGCGGGTGCGCTATTGGGGAAGACTCCGTACCAGTCGCCTACCTCGTGGTCATCCTTGTAATAGTGGGTGGATTGCTTTTTTCGACTGCTGAAGAAGGTGGTCCATTCACCTTCGCGCTTGCCCTTTTCGTAGTTGCCTTCCAGGACTACATCGCCTAGGTAGGTCCATTGTCTTACGAGACCATGGGGCTGGTTGTCCTTGTAATCCACTTCCAGTTTTTTAATTCCGTTGCTGTACCACTCGTTCCTCTTGAGAATTTCTCCGTTGGAATAGGTCCATAGGGAAGTTTTTTTGCTTCCGTCCTCGTAGGTTTCTAGCACCTGTTCCTGGGCCCGCTCAATGGTGCAGCCGTGCAGGAGCATAAAAACGCTAAATAGAGGTAAAAAACGGAAATTGTGCATACAACTGAAAGTAGAAAAATTTAATTTCTAAATGAAATGGACGAAAAAAACAAAACCATCGCTAGTACCTTTAATACAAAAGTCCGTACCTCCTGGGTATGGCTTGTTCTTGCGATTACAGTAGGCCTTACCGCGCTGTTTTATTTTTCCCAGAAACCTCAGGTGATTGTGTACGCCAGCTATACCAAGGCCTTGGCGGATTATCGCCTTCAGGAAGCGCATGTGATGCGTTTGATGGATCGAGTCCGTGTAGGGCTTGATGGGGATACAGTAGCGGTCCAGGCTCAGTCCATGACCCTTCGTGAGATGGCGGTTTCTTTTTCCCGCGATGTAGATAGACTTCGCAACGAAGGTGTTCGTGTGCCGTCCCACGAAATGGTGAACCGCTTTGAAAAGGAAGTCTTGGGAAAGGTGGCTAGCCTTCGTCGGTATGCGCACCGCCGTACGGAGTGGTTTGAAAAGTGTAAGTCATTGGAACGGGGCGTGGCGGATCTGCAGAATCTCGAAGTCCGCAATAGTATCCGAAATTCGTTGCAAAATGCCCGCAGTGGTAGTATTGTGTATGTGGTTCACGATATGGAAAGTCTCCCTGATTCGACCCGTGAATCTATGGCGAAACTGTATGATGAAAATGAGGAACTTGCTTTGGCGTGGAGAAGCTTCGACAACGATATGGCTGCCGCCTATAGCGAAGACCTGGCTCGATTCTTCCAGGAGGAAAGTCTGGACGAAATGTCCCTAAAGTCCAGGATTCCTATGGCATTCTACTTCCTTTCGCTAGTTTTGCTCTTGTCCACATTTTTCTTTGCGCTTTATTCCCGTCGGTAGGTGTCTGTGTCTTTTTTCTCTCGTCGTAAACCTGCGTTCTTTAATTTCGCCCTCCTGTTCTTTTTTATGGCGGGGTGGATTTTTTCCTACTTGTCCCCTGCAGTAAATGCGCTGGCGGAAGAAGATTTGCTTCTTTATGGGACGGTTTCCCGGGCTACGGTCCCCAGCATCTTTGGCGGTACGAATATTCCTTTCTTCGATAAGGTGAACTTTCAGATCAATGAGGATGAGAATGCTAATTTCGTTCTGTATGCCTCCCAGGAAATGCTGGATGAAATGTCTGAATGGTTTAGCTTTGGCGCTGTGAATGCCAGCACGATTCCTCTGGAAATCCAAGCTGCCCGACTGAAGGATAATACTTTCGTGGTCCATGCCTTGTCCTCTTCCAATGGGGATTTGGAATTTGAAACTTTGACAATGGATTACCAGGTCTACTACGCTTTTATTGGGGTGTGTCTGGTGGTGGGACTTGGCTTGATTGGCCTGGTCTTCCTGATTCTTTGGTTTGTTTTGCGTCGACGCATATAATCTTGTAAATCTCCGAGAACGTTGTGTTTAGAACAAAGTATTTTGCCTCGGTGTTGTTACTTGTGGTTTCCTGTTGCTTTGGTGCAACCGTCAAAGATTCCTTGATGGTTCAGTCCAACGACGGATACAAAAGTGCAGTCGGCCTCTGGAAAAACGGAACGAAAGATTCACCTGTTGCCATATGGTTTCATGGGGGCATGACCAGCGGAAACTGCCAGAAAGGTCTTGTGGCCGGCGATGACTTGTCTGGATTGCTTCCGGATTATTGGGTCATAAGCATATCGGCCTGCAGGGACAAGCACTGGGCTACGCCTACTGCAGTTAAGTGGGTGGATGCCGCATTGGATTCTATAGCGTCCCGAAGGAAAAGACCTGTGGATCAGGTTTACCTGGTGGGTGTTTCCGACGGTGCGCTCGGTACCATCGTCTACTCGCTGGAAGGGCGCCGTCAGGTGGCCGCCCGCCTTCTGGTCAGTTCCTTCGGGAAATCGCTGGGGGTGGCTTCTTCCATCGCGTCGCATCCGAGGGCAAAATCCGGCAAGTGGTTTTTCCTTCAGGGAGGCTCGGACAGGCTTTATCCTTCTCAGGAATCGGTTCCTTGGATCGAGTCCTTCTGTAAGACCGTGGGTACTGAATGCGATTTAAGGTATGATCCTAAGGGGGAGCATGACTGGTCCTACTGGAAAAACAACCATAAAGATTGGATTTTAAAACTTTTTAAATAAAAATGAAGAAAAAATGCCGTTCCCCCCTTGACAGAATGGCAAAAAATTTCAAAATTTGGCTCACGAACATGCGGATGTGGCGGAACTGGTAGACGCGCTAGATTCAGGTTCTAGTAATCGCAAGGTTGTGGAGGTTCAAGTCCTCTCATCCGCACTGAAAAAGACTCATCTTTCGATGAGTCTTTTTCGTATATAATGACGCAAGGGGCGGGGCTGTTCCCCGCCCCCTGGACCCCCACCCCAGCTAGCAATTCGCTGTGCTCATTACTAGCATTTTTTTGGGATGTTTCGTTGTGTTGTAGCGGTGATGCGCAAGGAGCGGGGCTGATCCCCGCCCTCTGGACTCCCCCTAACTAGCCTGCTGCGGAATCCGTAGGGGGAAGAACGTTTTCGGCTAGGTAATCTCAGTATGATTTCTTCGGGCAGCGTCTTTATGGCGGGGGACTAGTCCCCCCTCTGGACTCCCCCTAACTAGTTCGACGCTTCGCTTGAACTGGGAAATGCGATGCTTGTCGTTAGCATTTTCTAGCTTTTGCTTATGGATTTGTCCGAAGATCGTTTTGAAGAGGAGTTTACCCAGGCGTTTTCTACGGAAACGCTGGAGGGGACCCGCGTGAAGCTTGTAGGCCTCGGTCTTCGTGACGCCGAAGAATCTGGACGGCCCATGTCTGCGGATGTGGTTTGCCGGCTGGTGCAGGAATCGGAAGATTTCCTGGCGGTTCATCTCCCGTGGGTGCGGGGCGTCACCGTTCCTGAAATCGCCAAGCGGATGCGAAGCTGGATTTTTGCGGAACAATATGGTCAGGGGGGCTGCTGGGGGATATTCCCGAAGGATCAGCCCGGAAATCTGGCTGGTTTTATCATGGCGGAGTTCAACCTGAAGAACCGTTCCGCAACTCTTAGCTACTGGCTGTCCCAAAAGAACACGGGCTTGGGATTCATGACGGATTCCCTGAAAACTTTATCCCGCTACTGTTTTGATGTCCTAAAACTGAATCGATTGGAACTTTCTGTATCAGTGTCCAATGAAAAAAGTCTAGCTCTTGCTACCCGCTGCGGGTTCAAAAAAGAGGGTGTAAATCGCGATTTTGAGCGAATAAACGGAATTTTCGTGGATCATTGCCATTTTTCCCTCCTCGCCAGGGATGTTTACTAATGGTTACTTGAGTAAACGAGATTGTTGGATTATTTTTTCTTTTTGGATAGTTACGCTTCTATCTTTTAGATTATGGAAAATGGAGAAAAGAAGGTTTTAACTGAGCCCGATGTGCTGCAGTACACGAACTATCGCGTGTACCTTCGGGACTATTACGAATACAAGAAGTCGACAACAGCCGCCTTCAGTCTTCGCTTCTTTGCGGAAAAGGCTGGTCTTTCCAGTCATGCCCACTTGAAGCTGACCATCGATGGCAAACGAAATATCACCAAGAACACGGTGACTAAGCTGATCCACGGACTTGGTCTTGAAAATCAGCGCGCTGCTTATTTTGAAAGTCTGGTCTTCTTTAACCAGGCAACTACCGACGAAGACAAGAAAGTTTACTACGCCCAGCTGGTAAAGGCTAGCCCCCGTTCCAAGCTTCATAAGATGGACAAGGCCCAGCTGCGTATCTTTAAGGAATGGCATCATTCCGCAATTTTGGAAATGGTGGGTCTCAAGGACTTCCGTCCTATCCCTGACCAGATTTCCAAGCGCCTCCGCGGTCTTATCACTCCCGCACAGGCCACTGAATCCCTGAACCTGCTGTTGGAACTGGGTCTTCTGGTGAAGACTGCCAACGGTTATCGTCAGAGCAATCCCCTGATTACTACCGACGACGAGGTCCAGGATATTATGGTGAAAATGTATCATAACCAGATGCTGGCTCTTTCCGCACGCATGCTGAATGACCTTCCGGGGCCCGAAAGAGACGTTTCTGCCCTTACTTTCGGAATTAAGCGATCGGATTTCGCCAATTTGAAAAAACATTTACAACTAATGCGAAAAGAACTACTAGATTTCTCTGCAAAAGCTGGAGAAGCTGAAGACGTTGTCCAAATCAATCTACAGCTGTTCCCTCTTACCCGAGGAGTGTGATGAGATTCTTTTTGCCAAAATTTCCCAGTGCGGTACTAGCAGGCCTGGCCCTTGTGGCCGGAGTCCTTTCTGGCTGCTCCGAGGACAAGACTGCTGGCATCGAGATTGGAAATCCGGATATAGCGGATAAGGATACGACCGATGTAGGTTCTCCCGAGGGGCCGGTCGTTGTGTCTGGTATTCCCTTGACCGCGGACTTTACAGTGGATTACGCAGAACTTGGAACTGTGGTTGCTACAAAGTCCCTGCTGAAGGCTGCTGCGGAAGACGAACCTGTACTGCTGGATTCATTTGCTCTAAATCTTACGGAAGTTCGTACTTACGCAAGCTACTATAAGTACATGCCGGAATACGATGCCGTTAAGGGTATGCGTGTATGGCCTAACAAGGTTGAAGATGGCGAGGAAGAACTCCCTCTGGAAGATTCTTCTGCACTTCTGGTGTCCTTCACGGAAGAAACCTATGTGGACGATGCCTTCAAGAACATCGACTTGCTGGATGGTGGCTACCTGAAGGAAATTGGCGTTCGCTTTGCTCCTTACGTAGCAGACGATATCTACGGTCGTGTCCTGATCGATGGAGAGTATGTACCGTTCGTGTACGACCTGGCCAACTTCCAATCCTTGCAGTTGCGTTATCATTATTCTCAGATCGAAATTGACTCTGTGAATAACAAGGCAAACCTGTCTGTGATTTTCCGAGCCAAGCAATTTGTGAAGGGTCTGGATTTCTCCAAGGCAAATGTGTCCGAAGATGGCGTGATATACCTGGATATGAAGAACAATTCCTATCTGTGGAATAAACTGAACGATCGTTTCGTTTCTTGCTTCCAGCCGCTGCGTTATGATTATACCAACGCCGCTGGTGCAGATTCTACGGCTTACGTCAAGGATATCTGGAATGGCATTGCGGCTTCCGTAGGCGAGAACACCTTGATTAACGGAAACTTCAAGTCTCCCTTTACCACGAACTGGATTCTTGTAACTCAGTATGGCGGTAAGGCTGACACTTCGCTGGTTGTGGAAAATAGTGGTGATCGCATTATGAAGGTGGATGTGACCGCAGGTGGCGACAGTTCCTTCAGCGTTCAGCTCCTCCAGGAAAATGTGGCTTTGATTGCCGGTGTCAAGTACCAGTGCGTGTTTACCATCTGGTCCGATGTAGCCGACTCTATCACGGCTCGTATCGGTTCCTACACCACCTTCAAGACCATAGGCTTCTCCAAGCATGTGTATGTGGGTAAGACCGGTCAGTCCGTCCAGATTGATTTCACTCCCGAAGTGACGGATCCGTTCGCCCGCTTCGAACTGAATCTCGGAAAGAAGAAACGCAAGTTCTGGATCAAGGAAGTGAAGGTCTTGCGACAGAATTAATTTCTAGGCAAGGATCAAGATTTTTATTTAGAAAAGCTTCCCGAAGAGATTTCTCGGGAGGCTTTTTTGGGGGAATGTTTTTCTCTCGTCTCTCGTCTCTCGTCTTTCGTCTTTCTATTTTTACGTCGTATCAAACAGGTAAAAAAGTATGGCAATTATTCCTACTCTCAAAGACAATCTCGTTATCGAGAATATCCGCCCGAACATTGAAGGCGGCCGTTTCATGATCAAGCGCGAACCGGGCGACACCGTCACCGTGCAGGCAGACATCTTCCGCCACAGCCACGAGAAGTACGATGCCGCGATCTTCTTCCGCCACGTGCCCGCAGAGGCCCCGGCTAAGAAGACTGCAAAGACCGCCAAGGCTGCAAAGCCCGCCGCCGTCAAGTGGGAACAGGCTCCCATGCACTTCGTGGACAACGACCTTTGGGAAGGTTCCTTTACCGTCAACAACATCGGTTACTACGAATACAAGATTTGCGCATGGACCAAGGAACCCAAGGATGTTCCTACTGAAAGCCCGGTGATGAAGCTCCGTGTTGACCCCACTTACGCCCGTACCGGTACCTGGTACGAAATGTGGCCCAAGTCCCAGGGCACCGACCCCACCAAGAGCGCCACCTGGAAGGACTGCGAAAAGCAGCTGGACTACATCGCCGACCTTGGCTTCGATACCGTTTACCTGGTGCCTATTCATCCCATTGGCGTCACCAACCGTAAGGGTGCCAACAACGCCCTCCACGCCAAGACCGACAAGAAGGGTAAGCCCCTGGAACCGGGATGCCCCTACGCCGTAGGTAACAAGTTCGGCGGCCATTACGCTACCGACCCTGAACTGGGCTCCATGAAGGACTTTGAACACTTTGCCAAGGCTGCCCGCGCTAAGGGCCTCCGCCTTGCCTTGGACATCGCTCTCAATTGCTCTCCGGACCATCCTTATGTGAAGGAGCATCCGGAATGGTTCTACCACGAACCGGATGGCAGCATCAAGTTTGCAGAAAACCCGCCCAAGAAGTACGAAGACATTTACCCCTTCGACTACTACAACAAGAACTACAAGGAACTGTGGCAGGAAATCGAAAACATCATCCTGTTCTGGGCCGACAAGGGCGTGGAAATTTTCCGTATCGACAATCCCCACACCAAGCCTTTCCCCTTCTGGGAATGGCTCATCGCCGACGTGAAGGAAAAGCGTCCGGAACTGGTGTTCCTGGCAGAAGCCTTCACCCGCCCCAAGATGATGCATCGTCTGGCCAAGGCAGGCTTCGATATGAGCTACACCTACTTCGCATGGCGTAGCGCCAAGTGGGAATTCGAACAGTACCTGAAGGAACTGACTCAGTCCGATGCCAAGGAATACATGCGCGGTATTTTCTTCCCCACTACACCGGATATCTTCCCCAAGTATCTGGCCTACAAGGGTGCAAATGCCTTCAAGCAGCGTTACTTCCTGGCTGGTACCCTTTCTAGCCTTACCGGTATGTACAACGGTTATGAACTCTGCGAAAACATTCCGTCTCCCATCAAGGAAGAACTGCAGGATTCTGAAAAGTACCAGTACAAGGTTCACAACTGGGCAGGCCCTGGCATCCAGGACTTCGTTCGCCGCGTGAACACCGCCCGCTTGGAACATCCGGCTCTCCAGGAATACGACAACCTGGACTTCCACTACTGCGCCAACGACCAGCTCATGGTTTACTCCAAGAGGACTGGCGATGACGTTCTCCTGTTCGTCTGCAACATGGACATGGATAACGCCCAGGAAGGCATGGTGGAACTGGACATGGCAAAGCTTGGCCTCGACAACGACAGCTTCTTCTTCCTGAAGGACCTGATCACCGACGAATCCTTCGTCTGGCGCGGCAACAAGAACTTTGTCCGTCTGGATCCTAGTAAGGCTCCGGGCCATCTGTTAGTGCTGAAGAAAATTTAATTAAGCGTCATGCTGACGAAGGTCAGCATCGGCTCTCACTAAAACGTCGCGGCATTCGGCCTGCGGCGTTCTTTATTCTTATTTTTAAAATATGACTCGTGAACTTGTTATCAATGGTATTTATCGTCATTTCAAGAATCTCTACTACTGCGTAGAGTCTGTGGCCAGGCATTCCGAAACGGAAGAAGACTATGTGGTCTATCGCAAGATGTATGACGATAAGGGTCGCTGGATTCGCGAAAAGCAAATGTTCCTGAGTGAAGTGGACCGGGAAAAATATCCCGAGATTTCGCAACGGTATCGCTTTGAATATTTGAGATTACAGTCCGAAAGAATATTCCTGCGCCCGTGGGAAGACGGTGACGCTTCCCGCCTATTTGAGCTGGCTTCCGATCCAGACGTCGGTCTTCGTGCAGGCTGGAAACCTCACGAGTCGGCGGAAGAAAGTTTAAGCATTATCCAGAACGTCTTTAGAAACGACAGCACCTGGGCCATTGTGCTTAAGGAATCCGGCGATGTCATTGGCGCCATGGGCTATGGCCCTTCCTGCGATTGCGGGCTGCCTGCTGTTGGAGACGAACCGACTGTTGGATACTGGGTAGGAAAGCCTTACTGGAATCAGGGCTACTGCACCGAGGCCTTGAAGTTGATGCTTGATTATATGCGTGAACAGGGCCGATATGGAAGCGTTGTCAGCGGACATTTTGTAGACAATCCTGCTTCTGGCCGTGTCATGGAAAAATGTGGCTTTATAGCCACTGGCGAGGAATGTCTCTGCCCGGAACTGTATGGTGGTAATAATCGCCCTGTACGAGTGTTACGACTGAATGGTTTAGGATCTAGAGGCTAGGATCTAGAGGTTAGGGTTGCGGGATGCAAGTGCTTGCGATTTCGAGGAGGTTACATCTTTAAATAGCCCGATGGAGTATTCTTAATATCCCTAATCACTATCCCCTGAACCCTATACCCTAAAATCCCTAATCTCTAATTTCTAGTTTCTAACCACTAACCACTAACCACTCTTCACTACCATGATCGACATCTACTCTCTCTCCAAGAATCCGCTTGTTTTCCAGAAGCCCCGAACCATTACATCGGCTTACATTGACGTTTCCGGCAAGATTGGTGTGGCGCAGACGGTGCTTATGGTCCAGGATAATTTTACCGAGAACTTTGGTAAGATCAAGCAGGACAATTTCTTCGTGAAGGAGAAGGGCGGCTACTGGGTCATTACCAAGGCCAAGTTCAAGTTCTTCAAGCGCCCTTTCTGGGGCGATAAGGTGGTAACCACTTCGTACCCTTCCAGTAACGGAATGATTCGAACTTACGAAAGTACAGCCATTACGACGGTGGAAGGTGATCCCATTGTTCTTGCTGTACAGGAAGCTTGCTGCCTTGACTTAAATCGCCATCGTCCAATGAAACTTTCTGCGGTGGATTTCCCGACAGAGGGTTTCCCGGAGCAGGTGCTTGATGATAAGTTCACAAAGTTTGAAGTGACTCCCGAGGAGTATAAGGAAGTGTACCAGCAGCGCGTTTTGCCGCAGCATCTGGATATGTCCCACCACATGAACAACATCAAGTATGTGGAACTATCCATGAATGTTTTTTCCTCTGCGGACTGGGAACTTTGTGACCCTTCTGAGATGGAAGTACATTTCCTAGGCGAATCCCTGGAAGGGATGATGCTCAAAATTTCCCGTGCGGATCACAAGGGCGCCACCTACATGAAAATTGAAGACGAAGTTGGCCGCCTAGTCTTTGAAATGAAAATCAAGATGAAATAGGAATTTTAAAATTCCTGGAAAAATTCCGGACGGTGAAAGTCCGGCTTTTCTGTTTCGATAGGGAAGGCGCTCAGGTAGTGAGGCGTCCTGGATTTATCGCCGCACTTATACAAGTTTCCGCGTAATGAGAATCCTTCAAAGGATGACAATCCAAAAATGCTTGCAGGAATTTGTACGGTCATGCCCCAGCAAATGAGATTGCCTGCCACGCTTGCCACTTGCTTGGTTCGTATTATTTTGTCAATAATGTTCTGGGAGAGAACCTGACGATTGTTTCTGTCAGGGCCGTGGGCGGCCAGCAAAAAGCCGCGACTTGTGGTTTCAAAGTTAAAGTATTCCTCTGACTTGGCCGGATTCTGCAGGAAAATTTCCACACAGGAATCTTCCCAGCTACGGCCGTTATCTTCTCGAACTTCGGAACGGAAACATTCCTCCGGTTCTTCTACGGTAAAACTTACTTCAAAGTAATCCGCAGTTACATTTACATCAGCCATCACCACGGGAAGTTGAATTCCCTGGTTGGGTATCCAGTTCATATTTGCGCTTAAAATCATACTGTTAAAATAGCAAAGCGATAAATGATTAAAAGGTGCTTAATCAGTGATTAATCACTATTGGTCAGTAAAGATAAACTAACGAATCCTTGATTTTGAATGGATTTTGCCACATTTGTTTTTGGCATGGCTTTTGCATTAAGGTGGTCGTCCCACAAATAAACAAGGAGGCCATATGGCTGAAGAAAAAAAAGAAATGGCGGCATCTTCCTCTTTTGATTGCCTTGCCGTAACCAGTGTTAATGTCTATCCCTTCAAGGAAGGCCCTAGCATGGGCCACATCAAGGGACTTGCTTCTGTTGTTTTGAACGATCAGATGCTCATTCGTGGCCTTCGTGTCATGGATGGCGAAAATGGCTTGTTCGTAGGTTATCCTAACGATCCGTTCTATAAGGGAGAAGACTTTAAGACCATCTGCAATCCTATCACCCGTCAGCTTCGTGAACATATCGAGAATTGCATTCTCGAAAAGTACCAGGCTGCAATCGCTTAGTAGGTAGACCTTGTTCCGTCGAATCCGTTCTTACTGCTTGTTTGGGATAAAGGCAGTTCCTGTCTGCGTCGAAGTGGATGCCAGTCAGGGATTGCCGGGATTTACTTTGGTTGGATTGCCGGACAATGCGGTAAGGGAGTCGAGGGAGCGTGTGGTTTCCGCCATCCGTTCCATCGACAAGGTGGTGACAGGTTTCCGTACCACGGTAAACCTGTCTCCCGCGGATTTGCGGAAGGAAGGTTCCGCGCTTGACTTGCCCTTGGCAATCGGGTTGCTAGTTGCTACTGGTGAAATTGAGGTTCCTGGTTTGGATAAGTTGGTCTTTGCCGGGGAACTCTCCCTGGATGGATTGCTAAAACCCGTTCGTGGCGCCTTGTCTATCGCGATGGCGATGGATCGAAGGTCGGACAACATTCTTGTGATTCCTGCAGCGAATGAACAGGAAGTGTCTCTGGTGGAAGGACTGCGGTATGTGTGTGCCAGTTCTCTTAAGGAATGCGTGGAAATTTTGGAATCGGATGCTGATAGACATGCTGTCTGGGCTGCGGGTCTAAAATTTCGTACCAAGGCTTCTTCTGTCGGGGGCAATTCTTCGGGAAGTGACGTTCCTGATTTCAAGAATGTCGTGGGAATGGATGGGGTCAAACGTGCATTGGAAGTGGCCGCGGCTGGAGCCCACAATTTTCTCCTGGTGGGTTCGCCGGGTGCAGGTAAAACTCTTTGCGCTAAATGTCTTCCGGGAATTCTCCCCGAAATGTCGGACGATGAAATCCTGGAGACTACCCGCATCCATTCCTGCGCGCGAACCTCGGGAGATTTAAATGCGTTCAGGCCTGTTACAGTCCGGCCATTTCGTTCCCCGCATCACTCGGCGTCCATGGTCTCGCTGGTGGGGGGCGGTAGTAGGCTTAAACCGGGGGAGGCGAGTCTCGCCCATAACGGGGTGCTTTTCCTGGATGAACTTCCTGAGTTTAATCGCTGTGTCCTCGAGGCGTTGCGCGAACCGATGGAGGATGGCTCCATCTCCGTTAGTCGCATTAGCGGTACGGTGGTGTGGCCCGCCCGTTTCATGATGGGGGCTGCCATGAATCCATGCCCTTGTGGTTATTCCATGGATCCCAAGCGCTCCTGCACCTGTTTACCGGAAGCCCGTAAACGGTATCAGGAACGTATTTCTGGCCCTCTGCTGGACCGTATTGACATCCAGGTCAGTGTCCCGCCTGTTGATGCGTCGCTTTTTGCCGGAAAGGCTAATGGGGAGTCCTCTGCTGATATCCGGCAGAGGGTTCTGGAAGCTAGGGCTATTCAGCGGGAACGGTTCAAGGGGACGAACTTCAAGTCCAATGCGGAAATGTCTTCGGATTTTGCAAGAGAGTCTTGCAGGCTTACTCCCCAGACGGAAAACTTCGCCATTTCGGCGGCAGACAAGATGGGCCTAAGTGCCCGCGGTTACTACCGCCTGTTGAAGGTTTCTAGAACCATTGCAGACTTGCGGAAGGCTTCCCAGGTAAGTGTAAACGATCTGGCGGAAGCCCTCCGTTACCGCTCCTTCCGGTCCTAGCCTCGTGCGGAAATCTACTGTCATGGAATTTCTTCCTACAGGCAAAACAAAGAAGGCGTCATCCTTTGGGATGGCGCCTTTCTTGTTTAATCTCGGGATTTGTTTATCTGCGGATTCTAATGGAGGATTCCGCTCCTGCGCAG
Organism: Fibrobacter sp. UWR4; assembly: GCF_003149045.1. Classification (NCBI taxonomy): domain Bacteria; kingdom Pseudomonadati; phylum Fibrobacterota; class Fibrobacteria; order Fibrobacterales; family Fibrobacteraceae; genus Fibrobacter; species Fibrobacter sp. UWR4. The sequence continues at coordinate 14,647 of NZ_QGDU01000020.1, forward strand.
TCAGGGATTGCCAGGGGCTTACGGACGGATACTTCCACCATCTGGGCCTTGGGGTAGTGGTCCAGGATATATTTCCCGGTTTCAACTACGAGAGTTTCTTCCAGCTGGAAACAAGAAAGGCGGATGAACCCTTTCAGGTCTTCCGCCAATTGAGCATAGTCTATGGAATGTGCCAGATCTTCATTACGGGCAGCCAGGGTAAAATCCAACCAGAGGGAGACGTTCAAGACAATCGGTTGCTCATTGGTCCTCTCGAAGGGTAGAGTGCCGATGATGCAATCGAAGGAAAGGTCCTTCAGGGAGATTTTACCGGCTTCAATTACCATACGAAGAGAACGACTGCGCCGGCGATGGAAGCACCAGCGAGACCGAACCACAGGTTACGAGCGGTTGCGTAGGAATCCTGGGTCTTCTTGTTGGTGTTCATGCGGCCCTTAAGATCCTGGATAGTCCAGGTTCCGATAGCACCCTTCTGGACCATTGCGGTTTCGCAAGCCTTGTCGCCCTTACACATGCCCAGAAGGCCGGTGTAGAGCTCGTTCAGGTCGTCGTAAGCATCCTTAGCCTTGTTGGCTTCGGAGTGCTGGTTGATGCCCAGGACGATGGCTGTTGCTGCGAGAGCGGAAAGTCCCACTGCAGACCAGAAACGGACTTCGTCTGCGATACCGAAACGGTCGCCCACGTCTGCAGCTTCGCTTGCTGCGTAGTCGCGTTCATCGGCACCGGAGTTTGCGACCGGAGCGGAAGTCTTGTAACGGCTCAGGTCTTCGTCGTCTTCACAATCTTCGTCATCATCGTCGCAGTATTCGTCATTGCTGGAGGATGCGGCTGCTGCGGTTTCGGTTGCAGGTTCTTCGGCGTTTTCACCCTTCAGGGTGACCGGATTGCCGTCGATGAAAACGATAGCGGAGGTAAGGCCCGGAGCGAACACGGACTTACCGTCAAAGTAAACTTTTTCTACGTCCTTGTTGGCGTCCATACCGCGGCGAGCATAAACCTTTGCGGTTACCAACTTGGAGTAATCGACGCCTTCAGCGGTCATGGCGGTCATGGAGGACAGGTCGCCTGCGCCACCCTGGTAGAGCTGATAGGTTGTTGCATCGGCGTCAAACGGATCTTCGAACTTCTGACGGACGACCAGTCGACCATCCTGGAGGGATTCGACTTCGTCTGCAGGAGCGACCTTCAGTTCGCCACCAAATTCAGCAGTAATATATTCATCAGGGGAACCCGATTCCTTGGCTTCGAATTCGCTGATGTCATAGGAGCCGGCGAAAGCCGACACGACGGACAGGCACAGAGCCCACAAAAGAGAGCGTTTCATTTAGATCTCCATAGTACTATTTTTCCCGAAATATATAAAAAAAAGCCAAAGGTATCTCACCGAATGAGCTTTTATGGAACGATATGTTCCCGAAGTGTTTTCTAACTCACGGACTTTTGTATGCCTGCGGAATATTTTTGTTTAGATATTTTTACAAACGAGACTTCGGTGTGATTTTTGACGCACTCTATATAAATCTGTTGGAGGTCTAGCTGATGAACAACCCAAATTACTATATTATCGCCCGTAAATTTAACTCTAACCAGAAGGTGCTAATCATGGCAAAGCTTTCTATTGAAGATCTCGAACTCGCTGGCAAGCGCGTGTTCATCCGTGTCGACTTCAACGTTCCGCAGGACAAGGTCACTGGTGAAATCACCAACACCAAGCGTATCGAAGCTGCTCTCCCCACCATCAAGTATGCTCTTGATAAGGGTGCTTCCGTTGTTCTCGCTTCTCATCTCGGCCGCCCCAACGGTGAAGTGAACCCCAAGTTCACTCTCGCTCCGGTTGCTAAGAAGCTGGAAGAACTCATCGGCAAGCCGGTTAAGTTCCTCTCTGACTGCGTTGGTGCAGAAGTTGAAGCTGCTTGCGCCGCTGCAAAGCCGGGTGACATCATCCTCCTCGAAAACCTCCGCTTCCACATCGAAGAAGAAGGCAAGCGCAAGGTCAAGAACGCTGACGGCACCGAAGAAAAGATCAAGGCCGACAAGGAAGCTGTCAAGGCTTTCCGCGCTTCTCTCACCAAGCTCGCCGACGTTTATGTGAACGACGCTTTCGGTACCGCACACCGCGCTCACTCCTCCATGGCTGGTGTTGAACTGCCGCAGCGCGCTGCCGGTTTCCTCATGAACAAGGAACTGAAGGCATTCGACCAGGTTCTCAACAACCCCCCGCGTCCGTTCCTCGCTATCCTCGGTGGTGCTAAGGTGGCTGACAAGATCCAGCTCATCAACAACCTCCTGGACAAGGCTGACAAGATCATCATCGGCGGTGGCATGGCATTCACCTTCAAGAAGGTCATGAACAACATCGAAATCGGTTCTTCCCTGTTCGACGAAGAAGGCGCAAAGCTGGTTCCGGAACTGGTTGCTAAGGCTAAGGCTGCTGGCAAGGAAATCATCCTCCCGGTTGACTACGTTGCTGCTGACAAGTTCGCTGCTGACGCTGCTACCAAGTGCGTTTCCGACGCTGAAGGTATCCCCGCTGGCTGGATGGGCCTCGACGTTGGTGCAGAATCCACCAAGCTCTTCGTTGACGCTATCAAGTCCTCCAAGACCATCGTCTGGAACGGTCCTGCAGGCGTGTTCGAATTCGAAGCTTTCGAAAAGGCAACCAAGGCTATGGCTGACGCTATCGTCGAAGCTACCGCAGCTGGCGCAATCACCGTGATCGGTGGTGGCGATACCGCTACTGCAGCTAAGAAGTACGGCGCAGACAAGAAGGTCACCCACACCTCTACCGGTGGTGGCGCTTCTCTGGAACTCCTCGAAGGTAAGGAATTGCCGGGCGTTGCATTCCTCAGCGATAAGTAATTTTCCTTATAAGCTGCGCGATACTGCGTTGCTCGCCCCCTCACGTACTCAAGTACGCTACGGGGGCTCGCGCCTTGTCTCGCTTGCTTCTAAGAAAAATTCCTGACTTAAGGAAATTAAAAAGAACTCGATGAAAATCGGGTTCTTTTTTTGTGTGAGGGACTATCTGCGCGATAAATATTCGAAGGTTAATTAAAACGTTTGCTGTCTTTCGGGGTGTTCCATTTGTCTTCGTTATTTTCTAGACAAACTGGTGTTACGTCAATTTCGGTTTCATCGTAATACCATAGTCCCCCAGTAATCGGGTCGATAATCCAACCGAATACATACCAGGAAAAAAGATTTCCGGCAATATACCATCCCCAGTCGCCACTTGACTCAATGGTTTTTTGCGTTGTGGTACAACCCTTCTTTTCCCCGATTGCCGTGATGGCCCCTTTTTTAGCCTTTACCATGGCGAAGTTTTTCCCTGTTATCCTTTTCTCTTCGTACAGGACTGTCACTTTTGTATCATCTTCTGACGAAGAAACCATAATAGATTTTTTCGTACCGTTAAGTATTGTTGCGCACCCCTGCAATATGCAAAGCATGGACAGGACCATCATTATTTTTAACCAGTTCATTTATTGCTCCTTTCCGTCAACGACGGCTTGTGAGAGAATTTTGAGCCTGGCCTTGGAGGTCGCACGAATTTTAGGAAGTAAAAAAGGTGCGGAGTCGAAAGGCTTATGTATTGAAGGCTCTGGTAAACCCTTAGCAATAAGCAACAAACGACCCGCACCCACTGGGGTGCGAGTGTTGTCCCGTTCCTTGCTAACTTAAAGTTTACCAGACTTTTCAATACAGGAACAAGATTCTACTCTAAATCATTATGTTCACTCAAATATAGCATCAATCGCGCTACATTTTTGAATGTCCAAAATGAAAAGGGCCGTCTGTTGCCGATGTTGTTTAATTGCTGAGAGTCATCTTCCCTTTAGTAGATTTTATGCCCTTTCAAAAACTGCACTTTTTGAATTTTTTTTAGAAAGGTCTTGATGTATGAAAGATTTGGACGATTATGGCGTTATATTTGTCCAAATCTCTATTTTTTACTGACTTTTGGACAAGAATGAATGTATATGCTTCAAAAAAAGATAAGGACTTCAAAGACCTTGATGCTTACCTTGATTTCTGCAAAGGGCCTGAAAAAGATTTCCTATTTCGATATGGTGCAGAATGTGGTGACGCTTGAAGATTTGATGAAATGAAAAATCCCCGATGCCGGTGAGGGCGTAGGGGTGGGGTAGAAAATACTGTAGGGGTTAAGTTCTTGTTATGGGATGCGTTTACCGAACTTCTTTTCCTATTTCGGTAACAATTCTAAGCAAAACATTTTTTTCGTCAGAAGGGAATTTCGTCATCTTGCTAATGTGTTCTTTCCATAATTCAAAAGAATCGTTCGGCGAATCACAGTTGTTAAACACTTCTATGATGTCACTTTTCCATTTGTAAATATTTGCGATTATTTTAGGGACCTTGACTCCAAAAATTGTTTCTTGTCCTCCTGCAGAAAATGTATCTCTAAAAGAAGGATTGATGATACCCTTTGCTTTTAGAAGCCATTTACATGCATTGTTGTAATCTCCCAAAATAACTTTTGGGGATTTAATGAGCATTTCTGCCTTATAATGATCTTTTTCATTTTTGGACAATTCGCTCCAAAAATGAATTTTGGAATTAATTAGACTTTCTGCAAATATTTGTTCTTCAATATCCTGTGAACTTACTTCTTGAACATCCGGACTATACCACCAAAGAGAATCATCTTCGTTTTCATTTGTGGATTTTTTTGATTCAATTAAATATGATTTAAACGCATCAAATGGATTTTGCATTTGACGTATATCGTCGTATGGTTTATGAATCTTATTGAATAAAGATTCTTGTACATCCTGATTCATGTCAAGCATGTAGCGTGGGCTATGTGTAACAGCTACATTAGAAACGCATTCCTCAAATGGTCTATACTTGATTTGAAACGGATTCTGTTTTGCGCAGAATACTTGGATTCTACTTACATCGGGAATTCGGGTGGATTCCATAATGCTTCCACCCATAACTTTCCAGGAATTAGACTTTGTGCTAAGTGTTTTGACTTCGATGCCGAATGCTTGTCGTTCGTTAATTCTTGCAACAATGTCTGGAAATTTGTGACCGCTTATATATTGAATTTCCCAAGGTAAATTCAATTCTTTTGCAGATTCTTCGACTGCCTTGCTTACGTCAATTTCAAAGGATTTCCAAAAATCACCTTTGATTTTTCCACAATTTGCCGATTGCAACTTTGTTTTTGTACAATCCAAAAGTTTTTGAAAATCTGCTATGGTCTGATTTTCGTGATGGTTGAGATTTTGTCCGACGGATATAGACATGACTAAACTCCGAAAAGATCGTCCCAGATGAATTCTAGTCTTTTTCCGATTGCATAGCCAAGTAATGGCGGCACCGCGTTTCCAATAACTTTATATGCCTCGGAAGAACAGACCTTATTTATACCATCGTTGAATATGAATTCGTACTCGTCAGGGAATGTCTGAATTCTTGCACACTCTCTTACACTAAGTCGCCTTTCCTGAAGCCCTTTTTCAAGTTCTTCACAGTGGGTTCCTCCGTGCTCTGCACTTAAACGACGAAACTCAATATTTCCATGATGTTCACTTCGGATTGTTGGCCCGATATCGTTTAAATCAATTTCTGCACTGCCTTGCATTTTTCCATAATACTTGGCTTTAGAAAACATTTGCTGAGCTTTATCGCTTGATGCATCGGGTTCCTTGAGGCCTACAAAAGCATCCTTGCATGTGACAATTTTTTGTAATCCATCGCCATGTGTTTTTAGTGGGTATGGGTAGAATTTTGAATGCACTCCGTTGGATTCTAAGTCTGCGAGAACTTTCGGGTCTGCGTACTTACGTGAAATTCCAATGAATACAACACGCTCTCGACTTTGAGGAACTCCGTATTCCCAAGCCTTTAAAACTTGAGCGTCAACAACACAATAGCCTTCATCGATATTTCTAAAGTCTGCTTCAATTATTTTCTTGGCATCACCAAGAGATACCAAGCCTTTCACATTTTCCGCTATGAAAATTTTTGGTTTGACGATTTCAATAACCTGTTTCATCCAGAGATAAAGTGTGCCGCGAGATTCGTTGTCGGCATGTTCTTCCTTTTTACCGTTGTGACTTTTTTGCGAATCAAAGCCAAGGCGTTTTCCTGCAACGGAAAAATCCTGACAGGGAAATCCTCCGGTAACAACATCGATATTAGGAGGAAAAGAAAAAGTCTTGACCTTTGATTTCTTTACAAGATCAACGATGGATTCCAGATGATATATCCCATCAACTTTTTTTCTGGAACCGAAAAAGTGGTTCCAGGATTTTTGTGCACAAGGCAAAATGTCGTTTGTGAATACGGTTTCAAAGCGACTGTTGGAAAGTTTGATAAAATTCTTGTCTATGCGCTCTTTTATCCAGTCTGGATGAATTTTTTCATTGACTGATTTACTTAAAACAGAAAAGCCGCCTTCAAGACCTAAGTCTAGGCCGCCGCAACCGGAAAACAATGAAAGGACCCGAAGGGCTCTCTTTCTGGACGCCATATCGCCTCGATGTTCCAATGGAACAGGTGAAAGTTTCCGTTTTCACTTCTGTTCTGGGTACACCTGTGGCGTGCCAGCTTAAAGTAAGCCCAAAAAGAACTCATCCTATTGGATGAGTCCCCCTTGATCCTATTCTTGGTGTGTTAAAAGTTGGTCGTTTTCAAGGACACAAGAACGGGAGCAAAAACATTTGTTCTGCCCTCGTTCAACCGTTTTGTCCATAGAAAAAGCGTGAACCGTAAGGCCTGTCTGTCCTTAGGCAACGACCAAGAAGCCCACACACTGACAAGCACAAACGATTCACGCCGATACGACGTGAATTATCTGCCTTATTCCGAGTGTGTTAAAGTTGGTCGTTTTTAAGGACACAAGAACAAGAGCATAACTCTAATACCAGGTCGTTCAGCTCTGCTCTCACAAAACTGAACTATGTCGCTATAAATATATAAAAGCTAATGGGAAAATGGGCTTGCGGTCTTGATAATTGATCGCCAAGCATAAGTTACGAAAAATTGTTGGAAGAGAAATCGGCCGGTGAAGGAATCGGCTGGTTGTCGTGGCAGACTTGTGCACTAAGTACGAGGTCTAAAAGGCCTTTTTCCCTGTACTATCCGTTGGATTTCTGGTCGGCGCCGGGGACGGTTTCGTCGTGTTCCTCGAACTGGCTCACTTTCTTGAACCAGTAGTCTTCACTATTGATGGAGCTCATGTTGTTAATGATGGCGTCCAGGTCGATTTCTTCAGGATTTTGATTTTCGTTAGGCATATAACGAATATAAAAAATTCATTAGATTGGACGACCTAAAGTGTTGGCAACCAGTGCGCCTGCAACGATAATCGGAATAAGAATACTCATTTTGACCTCTGGCTGAATGTTTGACTCCGTTTCTCGGGGCTGTTCTTAATATAGATTGCTGGAGGTTCAATCGCTTACGGGGCGTTGTCTAAGTGTAGTCCCGAGACAACGAGGAGAATTTCTATATTTCTAGTAAAGCGAGGTTTCTATGTCTATTATCGTGGTCGACTATAACGCAGGTAACTTGACTTCCGTGATGAACGCTCTGGAACGTATCGGCGCTGATGCTGTTTCCAGTCGCGATCCCGAGGTGATTGCCAAGGCGGACCGCCTGATTTTCCCGGGCGTGGGCGCTGCGGCTTCTGCCATGGAGACCTTGACTACTACGGGTATCGGGGATGCTATCAAGACGGTGGTGAAGGCCGGCAATCCGGTTCTTGGCATTTGCATTGGCTGCCAGATTATTCTGGAAGAATCCGAAGAAGATGGCGGCGTCAAGACTTTGGGCTTGATTCCCGGTAAGGCCGTTCGCTTCAAGGACGAACCGGGCTTGAAGATTCCCCACATGGGCTGGAACCAGGTGAACTTCACCCGCGAGCATCCCATTATGAAGGGCATCCGCAGCGGTTGCGACTTCTATTATGTGCATTCCTACCATCCGGTGGTGCCTGCGGAATACAGCTTCGCAGAAACTACCTACGGCACCCAGACTTTCCAGGGCCTCATTGGTAAGGACAACCTCATTGCGTCCCAGTTCCATCAGGAAAAGAGTGGTGACGTGGGCCTTGCCATGCTAAAGAACTTCTGCGACTGGAAAGTGTAAACTCTAAAATTTATAGAAACAAGAAATGCCGCGGGAACGAACCGCGGCTTTTTCAATGAAACTTGCGGAGTCTTAAGCAAGTCTTTTAAGGTAATTCGCCGCCGATCAGTTCCATCTGCTTTTTGTAGATGTCCTTGCAGGCGTTTTCGCCCAGGTCAAGGAGGGTGTTGAGCATGGCGCGGTCGAAACTTGCGTGTTCGCCGGTGCCCTGGACTTCAATGAAGTTCTTGGCGTCCTGCATCACTACGTTCATGTCCACGTCGGCTGCGGAGTCTTCCACATAGCAGAGGTCGCAGAGAGGTTTGCCATCCACGACGCCGACGGAGATTGCGGTAATGCCGTGCTGGAGAATCTGTTCGGTGAGACCGAGGCGGGCCTTGATTTTCTTGAGGGCGATTGCAAGGGCGACGAAACCGCCGATGATGCTTGCGGTACGGGTGCCGCCGTCAGCTTCGATGACGTCGCAATCGATGACGATTGCGTTCTCGCCCAGGGCGGCGAGATTGGCGGCACCACGGAGGGAACGACCCACCAGACGCTGGATTTCCTGGGTACGGCCGCTGGCACCCTTGCGTTCGCGTTCCACGCGCTTGCCTGTGCTTTGCGGGAGGAGGCTGTATTCTGCGGTAATCCAGCCGGTACCGCGACCTGCCAGCCAGTCCGGAACCTTCGGGAGAAGGGTGGCGTTGCAGATGACGCGAGTGCGTCCCATTTCGATGAGGACGGAACCGTCGGCGCTACTGATAAAGCCCACGGTCATCTTCAAATTTCTGTATTCGTTAAAAGCTCTGTCTGTACGTTCGTATGCCATAATTAGTACCTCAATGTTTCGACGACGCCCTTCTTGAAGGTGCCGAGGATATAGATGAAGCTCGTGTAATTTTTCAGTTCTGCAAGAGCGGCCTGGGCGTTTTCGTCCTTGACGTTAGCTTCGAAGGAAACGTGGAAAATGTATTCCCAAGGCTTGTCCGGATGGGGACGGCTTTCGCAGCGGGTGAGGTTCAGACCGCGTTTTGCAAAACAACCCAGGGCGTTGTACAATGCACCCACTTCCTTGGAGGACGCGAGTTCGAATAGGATGGTGGTCTTTGCGTTTTCGCTTTCGGCGAAGTCCACGGGAGTCTTCTGGATTGCATAGAAACGGGTGAAGTTTGTTCCCTTCAAGTTTTCCAGACCGGCCTTCAAAATATCAAGATTATAGATCTTTGCGGCATAGGCACTGGCGATGGCGCCTTCGTCACGATTTCCACGAGCAGCCAGTTCTTCGGCGGAGCCTGCGGTATCAAATGCGGGGACGGCTTGAATCTGCGGGTTTTCTGCAAAAAATCTGGAACACTGAGCAAGAGCCTGGGGGTGGCTGTAAACGCGCTTCAGGTCTTCCACCTTTACGCCGGGCATTACACAGAGGGTGTGTTCAATACGGAGCATTACTTCGCCAACAATGCGGTGACGCCACTTGTAAAGCAGGTCGTAATTTGCTTCGATGGAACCTGCCGTAGAATTCTCGATAGGAATTGCACCGCCGTCGGCTTCACCATTTTCAATAGCCTGGTAGATTTCCTCGAAGGTGTCCATGGGCAAAGTTTCGATGTCTTCGCCAAAAAGGTAATGGGCTGCGCAATCGCTGTATGCGCCCTTACGGCCTTGGAATGCAATTTTCTTCATAAATCTCGAACAGTTTTGTGTTTTTTATTTCGTATTCAAAAATACAATTTTTGAAATACTAGCGGATCAGTCGGCGGGCTCCCTTATAGCGGGAATTGAAATACTTTTCATCAAGGTTGGAAATCATGACGCCCTTGCTGGTGCTGGCGTGAGAGAAGTTTCCGTCACTGAGATAGACGCCAATGTGGCTGATGCCCCAGAAGTCTCCGAAGAATACCAGGTCCCCTTCCTTGAGGGAACTACGGCTCACCTGGGTAAAACGGGTGTCCTTATAGATGGCCGCTGCCTGATGGTCCAGGGACACTCCGTAGAAGTCCCGGAACACGTTCATGATATAGCCGGAACAGTCCGTGCCCTTGCGGCTGGATCCGCCATAGACGTACTTGGTTCCTTTCCAGCTATCCGTATATTCCTTGAGGGTAGCGTACTTCTTGCCTCCGCTTGCTTTCGTTTGCTGCTTGACGGGTGCTGTCGACTTTTTGGGGGCAGGCTGTGTGGCAGGATTTGCAACCTTCTTTGTTGTGTCTGCGCTGGCGGTTTGTGTGGTGGCGGAGGCTGCGCTTGGGGCTGCTTCCGCTGTTTTCTGCGCGGCAGGTACGGGCTTATAGGCACCCAACTTGCGGCTGTAACCTGTGCGGGTGGGGAACGAACAGGACGTAAGCATAGCAATGCCTAGAAACAGCACTAATGCTGTCATTCCTGAATTCTTCCAATAGTGAGCCATTGGAAAAAATGTAATAATTAGCCGATGAAGCCGTGGGGCTCAAAACCCAAACTCTTGACCAATTCAAAGTCGGTTGCGTTATTTACACCTGCGGTGGTGAGCATGTCGTCGGTAATGGTGGCGTTGGCGCCGCTCAGGAATGCCTTTTTACCGTAGTCGCCCAGAACGCCGCGGCCACCTGCGAGGCGGAGGTATGCCTTGGGGTTGATAAAGCGATAGATGGCAACGATTCTGCAGAATTCATCGTTGGAAACCTTAGGGAGATTTTCGAAGGGTGTACCCGGAATGGCGTTCAGCACGTTGATGGGTGTTGACTTTACGCCCAGTTCTCGCAGGTCCATGCACATGTCGATACGGTCTTCCATAGTTTCGCCCAGGCCCATGATGCCGCCGCTGCAGATTTCCAGACCTGCGGCTAAGGCGTTATGCAAGACGCCAATCTTGTCGTCATAAGTGTGGGTGGTGCAGACATCCGGAAAATGACGGCGGTAAGTTTCCAGGTTGTTGTGGAAACGGGTGAGACCAGCTGCCTTCAGCTTGTCAAACTGTTCACGATTCAGAAGGCCGCTGCTGAGGCAGACGCTGAGCTTGGTTTCTTTCTTGAGACGCTTAATGGTTTCAGAAATCTGTTCCACGTCATTGTTGGTGAGAGTGCGGCCAGAAGTAACGATGGAGTAGCGGGGGATTCCTGCTGCTTCCTTCTTTTTAGCGTCGGCTACAATTTCATCGGCGCTGAGGAGTTTGTATTCCGGAGCGCCTGTGTGGTAATAGCTGGACTGAGCGCAGTACTTGCAGTTTTCGGAGCAGCGGCCGCTTCGGGCATTCACGATGGAGCAGAAATCGAAATCGTTACCGTGGAGTTTTTCGCGGATTTCGTTTGCGGCAGTAGTCAGTTCGTCCAGGTTGGCATCCAACAACTTGATTGCGTCTTCACGGGTGGTGACGTAATCTTCAGTTAAAATCTTGTTTTTCAGTTCCTGAACGAAAGACATAAAAAACTCCTTGGTTCGCGGCATTTCCCGCCTGCGATTTTTGCGGGACAAAACTTTAAAAACTTTGTTCCGCTTTATGTTCCACCTTTTTTGGCGGTGTTCTTTTGCGGGTGTAAAATTAGAAAAAAGCAAGACGGATTTGCATATACTTTTTTGCTATGAGTTTTTATAATCCTATATTATTACTGAAGGCTTCTTTTGGAGGTGGATTTTGAGTAAAAAACTGCTTGTTCTCATTGCGTTACTTGCGTCAATCGCTTTTGCGGACGTGGTGGTTAAGGATTCCAAGGTCAAGGCAGAAGTCCCTAACTATAAAATGAATACGTCTGCTGATGTCTTGTCGGATGCACTCCGTGGTGATATCCTTGCCAGTGATTTTACTGAAAATCAATTCATCGCACATTTGAAGGATGGGTCTGGTTTTACTTTTCCCCATCCTTTTGTTGCGATGGTGGGCAAAGCCTTTGCAAATCATTACTCCATTGAAATCAGCCCTGACGATATTTGGCTTATGATTTTGGATGGGGCTCGCCTTCATGTGAAGAACAATCGTGATTTGTTGAAAAACAAGTTCGTACAAGACGGCGCAGATACGGTGATTCATGTGTATGACAACAGCCTGACTATGGATTCCCCTGGTGAACAGTGGATGAAAGATATTGATTGTATTTATGATTCCTTGTATAAAAAATTGCCAAAGGAAACTCGGGAATCCTTTAACGTTGATTTTTCGACATCAACCAATGTGGATCGCTTTGTCAGCAAGGCGATGGTGATGGCCGTGAGTTCTGAGTATTATTCCTATATGCTGACAACTCTGTGTGGTATTCCTAAAATTGTGATCAAGGGTCAACAGAGTGACTGGATCAATCTGAAAAAGCACTTCAATAGGATTGCCAAGGAACTGGATATGCCTTGGTGGGCTGAACAGGTGAACCCCATTCTAGATGAATTCGTCAATGCTTTCAACAAAAAGTTCAATATGGAATTCTGGAGGGGGATCTACAAGTATGTAGATGCTAGAGGGAGTGGCGCTGTTCCCGGCATAAACGGCTGGGTTAACCGATTCTTCCCTTATGTAGATAAAAAAGAGTTTGTGCAGTCGGATACTTTATGGGGCGAAGTGCATTCCCTTGAACGTCGTAGTTCCTGGACAGAACCTTTGGAGTTCAAGGAATTTCCCATCGGTCGTAGCGCCGTGCCGATGGTGTGGCATCATTCGGGAAAGAACGAGGACTTAAATCTTCACACAGGATTTTGGGGAGTCTATCTAGATCCGAAAACAAAAATCCTAAGGACCGTTCGCGGTTACGCTTTAGAGTTCCCGTAATCTTTTAGCCAATCTTGATTTCCTTTACGCCGTCTTCAATGAGGTAGTGCATTTCCTCGTGAATCATGACGTCGGCGGCAATCTTTTGCGGGTCCAGGTGGATGTAGTTGATGTCGCCATCGGCAAGGACGTTTCCTTCCAGGTCCATGATGCTAGCGTGTGTCACGAAGAATCGCGGCGTAAACTTGGTGACTTCTCCCTTGCCAATAAGGGGGACGTTATAGGGAACGGGCTTGCGGTACTTGGTTTCCAAAGACATGGTCACGCCCCAGATGTTTTCGTTCCCGCCTTCCTTGGCCCACACGGCGCGAAGTCCCATTTCGTCCAGCATGGCGGTGATAAGTCCGCCGTGAACGCGACCGGGATAGCTCTGGTGCTGTTCGCGATAGTTGAACAAAGTCATGACGCTACCGTCTTCCATATTGTAGAATGGTGCGCGGACGCCGTACTCGTTGTCCAGACCGCAGATCATGCACATCTTGCTGTTGTGCTGCTTGCTTACGACTTTGATGATTTCGCTCATTACTTTTTCTCCAGCAGGAAGTCGATAATCTTGTTCATGGTGTTATTGGCATCCTTGACGTATTGGGCTGTTAAATCGCGAATGTCCTTTTCATTCTGAACGAACTTTCCTGGCTTCGCAAAATCATCGGCACAGTTTTTCAGCATGCTTTCTACGGATTCCGGGGTGGCTTCCAGATGGAATTGCAAGGCGATGGCACTGCCCAGTCTGAAAGCCTGGTTTTCACAACCTTCGCTGCTTGCAAGTTTGGTTGCTTCCTTTGGAATCCTGAACATTTCCCCGTGCCAGTGGAGTGCGTTGAATGTGCCTAGCTCAAGACTGTGTCCCTTGCAGCAATCCTGCCACTGGATTGGATACCAGCCCACTTCCTTTTCGGGAGCTTTGATGATGGCTGCTCTAAATGCACTGGCGATCATCTGGGCTCCAAGGCAGATGCCTAGAAGGGGCTTGCCTAACTGCACCATGTCACGGCACAGTTCCTTTTCCCTGACGAAGAACGGATAGTTTGCTTCGTCCAACACGCTCATGGGACCGCCCATCATGATGGCGAAATCAATGCCGTCTTCATGGGGAATAGGGTCCCCTGCGTACAACTTGACAATGTGGATGTTGTGACCGCGTTTTTTTAACAAGGGGAGAATGATTCCCGGTCCTTCAAATTCGACATGCTGAAAAATGTAGGTTTCCATAATTAACTCGGTTTTACAGGGCCTAATATAAAAAGGTATGAAAGAGGTGTGCCGACTTGATGTAGTTTAGATGTTCTGCCTTGGTTCTTGCACTTGCCTGCATACAGGGCTTTAATTTGGCGTATAGATCTTCCAGTTGAGATTTGTTGAAAATGGTGCGTCGGGATTTCAAGATCCCGGCCATTTTTTCTTTCATCTGGAAAAGATGCAGGACCATCCAGTCCTCGCCTCGGGCAGGAACCCGCTTGAGAACGCAACGATCGCTAAACACGATGGTGGAAAAAATCGGGAGACTGTCTACGTTCAATTCGGAACGTGAATAGTTCTCTTTCAGGTAGTGCTTAAGGGCGCGAATGTGCCCCGCGTTCTGATGAATCGGGTTGTGGAAGGTATGTTCCGTTCTCGCATTCAGTCGCTGGTTCCAACGTTCCTCGTCTAGACCGCCGGTAATTTCGCCGGAGATGTTTTTACTTTCCAGAACATAAATTCCAGACTGGTGCAGGATCAGTGCGTCTACCTCGGTGGTGCCGCCATGGCTGGGAATGTACAGATTTTTCATCAGTCCGTATATGCGGCCGTCATCGTCGCAGACTCTTGCCAGAGATTGTGCGGCTGCTGCTTCGCCGTATAATCCATTGGGATCGTTTTCCAGTTGTTCCTTCTGGAAATCCTTAAACGTCTTGCGCCGTCCATCGTTATGGAACTTGCCGGAAGGTTTACGATCTGCTTTCGTCTTGAAGAAAACGAATGCGAGAAACGCAATTACAGCAAGCAATGTAACGATAGTTGTGGTCATATTTAAAGTATAGTAAAGAAAAAGGGCTCGCCCTTTTGGACGAACCCTTTAATTCAAGAAACTCTTGAATTCTGCGAAGTCTTTAATGCCTTCCGAAACGGCGGGTCTTGCGGGAGGGGTTATCGCCGAAGTCCCGTTCATCGTGATCCTTACGGAAGGGCTTGTCGCCGAATTTATCGCGACGGCGTTCTTCGCGGTTCTTGCTGCCAAAGCCGCCACGATCGCCGCGGTCATGATCGCCAAAACCACGGTCCTTGCGGAAACCTCCACGACGTTCTTCGCGATTGCCTCTACCTTCGCCACGATGGAAACTGCGGCTTTCGCGAGGACGGGTGCCAGGGGCAGGGCCGGTAGGGGGTTCGTCGGTCATCAGGCGGAAGCGGGCATCGTTACCGCGGATGGTGATGCCAGCGAGAATGTCCAGGACATCCTGGGGAACTGCTTCCGGCAATTCCACGGTGCTGAACTTGTCGAACAGCTTGATACGCCCGATGTTACTGCTGCTGATATTTGCTTCGCCAGCAATGGCGCCCACAATATCCTTGGGGGAGACGTGGTCAATACGTCCTACGCCCAGGTAATAGCGGAGGTAGCCTTCTTCAACTCCGTTGTTGCCTTCCTTGCGTTCCTTGTTCAGACGTTTTCTGTCTTCAACGTCGAAACCTGCGGTACCGGCGCCGATGAAGTCGCGTCCGCCCTTTTCCTTTCCGGAACGTTCGTCACGTTCCTTAGCGCGGCGTGCTTCGCGGGGAGCGTCCAGCGGAGCCAATTCCGGGAACAGGGGCTGCTTCTTCTGGTACATCTTGATGACGGCTGCTGCAATATCTTCTGCAGTCAGCGGGTGGACGGTTCCGTCTTCGTTGACCTGGCCGTCGGTCATATTGCAACCTTCTTCTACCAGGGCCTTTACCAGATCCTTGAACTTGTCCAGCTGGCCATAGCTTGCAACGCTCTTTACCTTTTGCTTGAAGGCTGCCACGCGCTTCTGGCTGATGATTTCACCAGTGGGCATTTCCATCACGTCAATAGGCTGGCGAGTGGCCCGTTCAATAATCTTCAGCATGCGCTTTTCGCGGGGAGTGATGAAGAGGATGGCGTCGCCGCTGCGGCCTGCGCGACCTGTACGGCCAATACGATGGACGTAGGATTCCGTATCAAAAGGAATGTCGTAGTTTACCACCAGAGAAATGCGATCCACGTCGATACCGCGGGCGGCCACGTCGGTTGCTACCACAATATCCAACTTGCCCATCTTTAAACGGTTGATGGTGCGTTCACGCATGGACTGAGCCAGGTCGCCGTTCAGCGGGGCAACGGTAAAGCCGCGGCTTTCCAGCTTTTCTGCCACTTCGGTGGTGTTCTGCTTGGTGCGTACGAAAATCAGGACGCCATCAAAATCTTCGCCTTCCAGTACGCGGGCCAGGGCTTCAATCTTGTGTTCGTTCTTGACCATCAAATAGCGCTGGCGGATGTTTTCTACAGTTGTGGTCTTGCTTTCAATGCAGGCTTCGTCGTATTCGCCCAGGTACTTGTCGATAATGGCCTTCACCTTCTTGGGCATGGTGGCGCTAAAGAGGGCGCGCTGTGCGTCGGAAGGAATTTCCTTCAGGATGGTTTCCACATCTTCTTCGAAACCCATGTCCAGCATTTCGTCCGCTTCGTCCAGGACGATAGCCTTTACACCGCCCAAGGTAATGGTACCGCGCTTGATGTGGTCAATGAGACGACCCGGAGTAGCCACGATAATATTTGCCTGGCGCTTGAGGGCGCGAATCTGTACCGCAATATCCTGGCCGCCGTAAACGGGAACCACATGGACCTTAGGCATGTTCTCTGCGTACTGCTGGATGGCTTCGGCCACCTGAATTGCAAGCTCGCGGGTAGGTGTCAGAACCAGCATGGAGGTCTCGTGACCGTTGAACTGTAGTCGAGACAAAAGCGGCAGGGAGAATGCGGCGGTCTTGCCAGTGCCGGTCTGTGCCGTGCCCAACAAGTTGTTGCCCTGAAGCAGAACAGGAATGGCCTTCACCTGAATGGGGGAGGGGGTCACATAGTTCATCTTCTTGATGGCTTCGAGAACCGGTTCAGCCAAGTCCAAGTCTTCGAAAGTTACGAGAGCCTCGTCACCTTCGGCGTCGCCCATTTCTTCTTCGGACTCGGATATTTCATCTTCAGAAACTTCTTCAATGTCTTCTGCTTGCTCGTCATTCTGAGGCGCAGCCGAAGAATCCATCTGGCTGTTATCAACGGTTTCGTCGCCGTCCACGATTTCAGCCTTCTGGCCGATGGTAAAACCGGCAGCCTTCTTGCCCACGTTCAAAACCTGGTCGTCATCATCCACGACGATTCCGTCGGGATTGACGGCGAGGAACGCTGCTTCATCTGCTTCGTCTTCGTCGGCACCGTTAGCGAATGCTGCCAAAAAGGCGTCTGCTTCGCGGGCAATTGCGGATTTGGGGTCAATATTTTCTTCAGGGATACGGCTTTCCATATCCTTGTCATAGGATTTCTTTGACATAAGCTACCTTCAGGGGACCCGTAAACTTCATCTGCGGCCCATGCCGCGTCATCTCGTCGCTAAAAAGCGTTTAAATAAGCCCCGAAGTGCACTCGCACTCTAAAAACCTGAAGTTCGTTAGGTCACCTAACTCAAATGTGGGCACAAAGGTAGAAATTCGCGAACTCAAATCAAAGGCTATAAATTTCATATCGAAATGGCCTTCCGTATATTCCAATGTGGAATATGCCTGGTAGTCATTTTCCGTTACTTTGCATTATTTTAAAAAAGTTCTTTATAAAGATAGTTTGTTCCATTTGTTGATGAAAATCACAATAAGATCTGCTCGGATGTGTATCAAAAGGGCGGGAAGGGCGAATAAAATGAAACGAAATGGTATTCTTAATAGTGAAATCTCTCGTGTATTAGGGTATCTGGGCCATACCGATTGCATTTGCATTGGCGACTGTGGCTTGCCCATTCCGGATGATACTGAACGCATTGATCTTGCTCTGGCTTTTGGCGTACCCACTTTCATGCAGACCCTTGTGGAAGTGGTGAAGGACATGAAGGTGGAAAAGATTGTCCTGGCAGAGGAAATTAAAACACAGAACCCTGAAGTCCAGCGTCAAGTGCTCGAATTGTTTGAAAACCAGGGTGTCGCTGTTGAATACGTTCCTCATACGGAATTGAAGGCGCGCACGGAGACCTGTAAGGCCGTGATTCGTACCGGAGAAACCACTCCCTACGCCAATATTATTTTGCAGGCAGGATGCATTTTCGCCTGATCGGAGGATAGGAATACTCTATGAATGTTGTAATGAAAGGCATTAACAAGTCTTTTGGTAGTAACCAGGTGTTGAAAGACGCTGGTTTCTCCCTGAAAGACGGTGAAATCCACGCCTTGATGGGAGAAAATGGCGCAGGCAAGTCTACGCTTATGAAAATCCTCACGGGCGTGTACACTCGCGATTCCGGTACAGTGATTGTGGATGGCAAGGAAGTGGTCTACCATAATCCGAAGGAAGCGGAGAAAGCTGGCATTGTTTTTATCTACCAGGAACTGAATGTTCTCTTTGACCTCACGGTGGAAGAAAACCTGTTCATGGGCCGTGAAATTACCAAGCGTTTCGGCATCTGCGACAAGAAGGCCATGCGCGCCAAGGCCCAGGAAATCATGGACCGCATGGGCGTGAATATTCCCGTGGATGCAGTCATGAGTGACTTGTCCGTGGGCCAGCAGCAGATGGTGGAAATCTGTAAGGCCTTGATGGTGGATGCCAAGGTCCTGATCATGGACGAACCTACGGCAGCCCTTACCCAGAGTGAAACCGAAGTGCTGTTCGAGGTGATCAACTCCCTGCGTAAGAAGGGCGTTTCCATCGTTTACGTCTCTCACCGCATGGAAGAAATCTTCGAACTTTGCGACCGCATTACTATCCTGCGTGACGGTACCTATATTGATACCAAGTACATCAAGGATATCACCATGGATGATGTGGTGAAGATG
Organism: Fibrobacter sp. UWR4; assembly: GCF_003149045.1. Classification (NCBI taxonomy): domain Bacteria; kingdom Pseudomonadati; phylum Fibrobacterota; class Fibrobacteria; order Fibrobacterales; family Fibrobacteraceae; genus Fibrobacter; species Fibrobacter sp. UWR4. Next base: position 33,494 of record NZ_QGDU01000020.1, read on the forward strand.
ATGATCGGTCGTGAAATCGGTGAACGTTTTCCCAAGCGTGATAACGCCATTGGCGGTGAAGTGCTCCGCGTCGAAGGTCTTTCCCATGAAAAGTTCTTTAGAAACGTAAGCTTCAACGTTAGGGCAGGTGAAGTGCTGGGCGTGTCTGGCCTGATGGGCGCGGGACGTACCGAGATTATGCATTCCATCTTTGGCAACATGCCTATAACAGCCGGCAAGATCTTTATTGAAGGCAAGGAAGTTTCCATCCGCAATCCCCGTCAGGCTATTGCCGCGGGCATCGGCTTCATTACGGAAGACCGTAAGACCGAAGGCTTGCTGCTGGAAAAGAGCATCGCCGAAAATATCGATTTGACCAACTTGGGAATCATTTCCAACAAGGGAGTGCTCCAGGCGGAAAAGCAGGCCAGTTTGGTGAAACGCGGTATCGAAGAATTCAAGATTCGCTGTTTCGGTCCTCAACATGAGTGCGGTAATCTCAGTGGCGGTAACCAGCAGAAGGTGGTTCTTGCCAAGTGGATCTATACCAATCCCAAGATTCTCATTCTGGATGAACCGACCCGCGGCGTGGATATCGGCGCCAAGAAGGAAATTTACAACGTGATCAACGAGATGGCGGCCAAGGGTGTTGCTGTCATTATGGTGTCTTCCGAACTGCCCGAAGTTTTGGGCATGAGCGACCGCATCATGGTTGTTCACGAAGGTGACGTCACAGGCATTATCAATGGTGCCGATGCTGATCAGGAAAAAATTATGACTCTTGCTACAGGAGGTAGTCTCTAATGAAAAAGGAAAACAAGAATATAGGTGCCTTTTTATCGGAATATGGCGTGTTTATTGCGCTGGCTATTCTGGTGGTTGTCATCAGTACCATTAGCCCCGAATTCCGTCAGCCGGGCAACTTCCTGAACCTGTTGCGTCAGGCTTCCTTTAACGGCTTGATTGCATTCGGTATGACTTGCGTCATTCTCAGTGGCGGTATCGATCTTTCCGTAGGTTCCACTTTTGCATTGAGCGCCATTGTCTGTGCCGAAATGATCGGCCATGGCGTTCCGGTGATTGTTGCGGTTCCCGTGGCGTTGCTGGTGGGCGTGGCCTTGGGCTTGATTAGCGGTCTTCTGGTGACCAAGGGCCGTTTGCAGCCCTTCATTGCGACCCTCATTACCATGACGGCTTATCGTGGCATGGCCATGATTCTTACGGATGGTAAGCCTATTTCCCGCCTGGCAGAAAGTGCTGGGGATGGAGCCTTCCTCTTTAAGGCTCTGGGTAAGGGTAACGTGGTTTGCGACTTCCTGCCGGCTATTAAAATTCCTATTCCTATCCTGATCCTGTTGGCATCCTTCGGTATCTTCTATTTCTTGCTGAAGCATACCACTTTCGGTCGCCGCCTTTATGCCACCGGTTCTAACGCCAAGTGCGCTGCACTGTCTGGTGTGAACATCGATCGCATTAAGATGAGCGTCTATGCCATTTCCGGCTTCCTCAGTGCTTTGGCTGGCCTTATCATGATTAGCCGTGTGGACTCCGCACAGCCTATCATGGGAAGCGGTTATGAGCTGGATGCTATCGCTGCTGTTGCCCTTGGCGGTACCAGTATGAATGGCGGTCGCGGAAGAATTGCCGGAACAATTGCTGGTGTTCTCATCATCGCCGTTCTGAACAACGGCTTGAACATCCTGGGTGTCACTTCCTACTATCAGAATGTGATCAAGGCTGTGGTGATCTTGGTTGCTGTTCTTGCTGATCGTAAGAGATAAGGAGATTTGCATCATGAAAAGAATTTTTGGTTTACTTTTCGCTTCTATGCTGTCTTTGCTGATGGCTGCATGTTCCATTGTCATTGACGGTGAAGAAAAAACCTCTTCGAAGCAGGTGGATTCCAAGGGTGCCATCGGCCTGTCCGTTTCCACTCTGAATAACCCCTTCTTCGTGACCTTGGTTGAAGGCGCCAAGAAGGCTGCCATTGAACTGAATGCCAACATCACTGTGGTTGACGCTGGCGACAACGTTTCCAAGCAGGTCAGTGACATTGAAGACCTGGTGAGCAAAAATGTCGGTATCCTGATTGTGAATGCTGTGGATTCTGATGCTTTGACCGGTGCTGTAAAGGCTGCCAAGGCTAAGGGCGTGAAGGTCATTAGCGTGGACCGTGCTATCAACGGTGTGGAAGTGGATTGCCAGATTGCTTCCGATAATGTTGCCGGTGCAGAACTTGCTACCCAGTACATCGTGGACAAGCTTGGCGAAGGTGTTGTTACTGCAGAACTGCAGGGCACCATGGGCTCTTCTGCCGCTATTGATCGCGGTAAGGGTTTCCACAACATTGCTGATGCAAAGCTAAAGGTTGTCGCTTCCCAGACAGCGAACTTCAATCGCACCGAAGGCATGAGCGTCATGGAAAATATGCTGCAGGCCAATGGTGACATTGCTGCCGTATTTGCCGCCAATGACGAAATGGCCCTGGGTGCCGTAGAAGCTAGCAGCGGTGCTGGCAAGAAAGTGATGGTGGTGGGTTTCGATGCTACCGACGACGCTGTTGAAGCCATCAAGGCAGGCCGTATGGCTGCAACCATCGCTCAGCAGCCGGGCCTCATTGGTGAAACTGCTGTTCGCGCTGCAGTGGATCTGAACAACGGCAAGTCCATCGAAAAGAACATCCCGGTGAAGGTTACTCTGGTCACCGCCGAAAATGCTGACAAGCTGAATGCCGACAAGCCTGCTTTCAGCGGCACTATCGGCTTGTCTGTCTCCACCTTGAATAACCCCTTCTTCGTGACCCTTGTTGAAGGTGCCAAGAAGGCCGCTGCCGAACTGAAACTTGGCCTGATTGTGGTTGACGCTGGCGATAACGTTTCCAAGCAGGTTAGCGATATTGAAGACTTGGTCAGCAAGAATGTGACCATCCTGATTGTGAACGCAGTGGATTCCGATGCTCTGACGGGTGCCGTGAAGGTTGCCAAGTCCAAGGGAGTGAAGGTCATTAGCGTGGACCGTGCCATCAACGGTGTGGAAGTGGATTGCCAGATTGCTTCCGATAACGTTGCCGGAGCAGAACTTGCTACCCAGTACATCGTGGATAAACTTGGCGAAGGCGTCGTCACCGCCGAACTTCAGGGAACTCTGGGTTCCTCTGCCGCCATCGATCGCGGTAAGGGATTCCACAACATTGCCGACAAGAAGCTGAAGGTGGCTGCCTCTCAGACTGCAAACTTCAATCGTACCGAAGGCATGAGCGTCATGGAAAACATGCTGCAGGCCAACGGCAAGATTGCCGCAGTCTTTGCCGCCAATGACGAAATGGCTCTGGGTGCCGTAGAAGCTAGCAGCGGTGCTGGCAAGAAGGTCATGGTGGTGGGCTTCGATGCTACCGACGACGCTGTTGAAGCCATCAAGGCTGGCCGTATGGCTGCAACCATCGCTCAGCAGCCGGGCCTCATTGGTGAAACCGCTGTGCGTACTGCCGCAGATATCGCCAACGGCAAGACTGTGGAAAAGAACATCCCGGTGAAGGTTACTCTGGTCACTGCAGAAAATGCAGGCAAGTAAGAAGGACTGCAGTATGAAAGTTCTTAATATCGGTTCCATGAATCTTGACCACGTCTATAGCGTGGACCATATCATTCTTCCTGGTGAAACTGAAGCAACCGGTGCTGTCAAGCATTATTTAGGCGGTAAGGGAATGAACCAGTCTGTCGCTCTTGCCAAGGCAGGCGTGGAAGTTTATCAGGGCGGTATGATTGGCGAGGATGGCCAGCCCTTCCTGGATGCCTGTAAGGAATATGGCGTTCATGGAGAATATATCGCAAAGGTGGATGATCAGACTGGCCATACCATCATCCAGATTGACAAGAACGCCCAGAACAGCATTCTTCTGTATGGCGGTGCAAATCAGCGCTTGACTCAGGAATATGTGGACGGCGTGCTCAGCCACTTTGAGGCTGGCGACATCCTGTTGCTGCAGAATGAAGTGAACCTGTTGCCTTACATCGTGGACAAGGCCTTTGAAAAGGGGATGCAGATTGCGTTGAATCCCTCTCCCTTTAACGAGAAACTTGACGCTGTGGACATGACCAAGATCAGCATTTTCCTGCTGAACGAAGTGGAAGGCAATCAGGTGACGGGCAAGACGGATCCCGACGAAATCCTGGCCGAAATGCGCAAACGTTTCCCAAAGGCTCGCATTGTGCTTACCTTGGGTAAGGACGGTGCGGTGTATAGCGACGGCGAAGAGAAGGTGTTCCAGCCCATCTTCCCCGTGAAAGCTGTGGATACCACTGCTGCCGGCGATACCTTTACCGGATACTTCCTGGCGGGTCTCGCAGAAGGCATGCCCATTGCCCAGGCCCTTCGCATGAGTGCCCGCGCTTCTGCCATCGCAGTAAGCCGCCCCGGCGCCGTACCCTCTATCCCTCTGCGCAAGGAGGTGGAAGAAGCCTTGGCCAACAGCTAAGGATAAAACGAAACTCTCAAAAGGGAAGGTCAGTTGACCTTCCTTTTTGTTTTTACTAAATTGCGTCAAACTGGTCGGGTTGCCAGAGTGGTCGATTGGGCCGGCCTCGCAATCGGTCGTCAGTCACAGGACCGAGGGATCGATTGACTTCGCGAGAGCCGCAGGCGAACAAAGCGAAGTCAAGGATTCGGAGAAGCCGAACCTGTAAGGCTACGAGCGAAACGAAGTGAGTAAGTAGTCCCATCCCTCACCCTCCTCGGCGCAAGGCGGCGAGAATACGAGAAAACGATAGACAATCATGAAATAAAATACTACATTGCGGCGCATCTCGGAGGGTTGCCAGAGTGGTCGATTGGGCCGGTCTCGCAATCGGTCGTCAGTCACAGGACCGAGGGATCGATTGACTTCGCGAGAGCCGCAGGCGAACACAGCGAAGTCAAGGATTCGGCGAAGCCGAACCTGTAAGGCTACGATCGAAACGAAGTGAGTAAGTAGTCCCATCCCTCACCCTCCTCGGCGCAAGGCGGCGAGAATACGAGAAAACGATAGACAATCATGAAATAAAATACTACATTGCGGCGCATCTCGGAGGGTTGCCAGAGTGGTCGATTGGGCCGGTCTCGAAATCCGGAGTCTGTCACAGGACCGAGGGTTCGAATCCCTCACCCTCCTTCAAACGGAAAAGAGTACCCCTGTGGGGTACTCTTTTTCGTTTGTTGAATGCGCTAGGATCGAACCCTCGAATAAGAGGGTTCGATTGACTTCGCGAGAGCCGCAGGCGAACACAGCGAAGTCAAGGATTCGGCGAAGCCGAACCTGAAAGGCAACGATCGAAACGAAGTGAGGGAGTAGTCCCATCCCTCACCCTCCTTTGAAACAAATAGGGCGCCTTAATGGCGCCCTATTTGTTTCATGAAGACGACATGGGGATGCGAAGCCTCGCAGAGGGTTCGACAAAACTTGCGAGAGCCGATGGCTCACCTATTTATTCTTAACAATTCCCTGGTAATTAAATCCTGCGCCAGTCACTTTAACGATATAAAGTCCCTTAGGCAGATTTCTTAAGGAAATTGCGGAAGATCCGCGCGACGTGAGAGCGCGTGTTCCCTTCATGTCGAAGATTTGAACTTCCATACCTGTGGAGATTCCGAAACCTTCCAACGTCACCACACCCGATTGCATGCGGACTCGTGGGGACCTTGTCAATTCCGAGATGATACCATCCGGCGTCGTATCTGTTACAGAAGTATCCTTCGCAGTCGTGTCGGCGATGGTTGTATCCGCAGAACTAGTATCCGCGGGTGTTTTGAATTCCTTCACTAGGGTCAAGTCGAACTGATCCAGATTGGGGCCGTCCTTTCCTGCTGCTGTGGCAAATACAATTTCGTTCTTGCCAGCGTTCAGTTCCAGGTTGAATGTCTTTGTGAGCCAAGTGGTCCAGGAAGCTGTTTTCTCAAAGGTCTGCTCCGTAATGAAATCGCCAACACTAATGGTCAGGGGGCGCGCTTCAGAAGAACCGTTGGTAAAATCCAGGTCCATCTGGTACTCCCCAGCCTTTTCTACGGTTACCGGAACAGATAAGCTTCCGCCCACATTGAAATTCACATAACCTTTTCCGTGATAGCCTCCGTTGGAACTTTCAAGAATGCCTTCTGTGATGGTTCCGTCTTCTGCCTGGAATTCCTTAGGCGGTGCGGGAGGTTCCGGTTCCTTGTAGTTGGCGTCGCAAATCGTGGGACTTGCGAGTGTTGCGCCGGCGCCTGCTCTCACGGCGGCTTCCACGTCATTGACGTTTAGCATGAAACCGGTGTAATCGTAGGGTGGCGTAAAGGATGTGCCGTTGCCTCTGGTATTTCCCGTGCAGTTGGTGTACTTATTGTCGATGGGTTCTGCAACGCCGATGGTTCCTGAAAGCCCCAGGTAAATAGGTTCGCGCTCGTTAATGAAGTGGTTGCGTTCGGAACGGATTCTGCACTGTACGCCCGGAGCCATGCCCAAAACGTCGGTGCCTGCAGAAATGTTTGCGTCAGCAGTAATCAGGTTGTTTACCACATGGATGTTTCCGAAACGGCAGCGAGGCTTGCGCTGTGCGGCGGCCACCCACCAGTTGAACATGTAGGTAACATTCAATTTGCCTTCGCTTTCGGGTTCTGTATCGTTACTGCCGATAAGATTGGAAAGATTGTGAGTGCTGCGCTTCTTGTAGCCGAACTTACACCATGTGAAAGTGACGTTGTCGGCGCCTTTCACTACGTCAGCGTTGCCGTCCTGGCCATCCCAGAATTCGCAGTGGTCCACCCAGATGTTGCTGGGGTATTTGCCGGAGCTTCCTTCGATGACGATGTTGTCCCAAGCCTGGTCTGCGTTGGAGCCCGGGCCTTCGATCACGATGTTACGGAGAATGATGTTCTTGGCGGCGCCGGCGATTCGGATACAGGCGTTCAGCTTGGTCCCAGCCTTCAGGCCGATGATGGTCTTGTTGCTTCCGGAAATGGTGAGGCGGCTGCCGGAACGATTTAGCCAGCCGTCGCCCAAAGTACCATCGATATAGATGACTTTCGGAGTGGCGTCCTTTACCAAGTTCTGCAACTGGTCGAAAGTTCTTACTGTATCGGCCTGGACGTTTCCACCGCCGGTTACATCAAAGGCGGTGCTGGTGCGGCCGCTGCGGGTTGCCCAGCCAATGGGCTTGCACTGGTCTGCTGCGGCGAAAGAAATTGCGGTCAGTGCGGAAATAAGAATGAAGGCCTTTGCGGCGGTCCTGGAAAACGCTTTTTTCATATTCAAACACTCCATAACCTAAAGATACATCGGATTTTATGAAAGCTGTTCTGGCAAAATGCGAAAAAAGGCGGTGTTGCGGCCGGAAATCTATCGAATACACCGCCTTTTTTGCGGGTGTGTCGCTAAATCTTGTGAAAATTCGTCATTTTTGACGCCTGATGGGGCTTTTTTGTTTGGGAAAAAGGCTTTTTTGACCTTAATTTGCCTTTTGTTTGCAGATAAAGTAGGGAAAAGGCGGTGCTACGGCTGGAAATCTGTCAAGACCACCGCCTTTTGGCGGTTGATACAAAAAGCACCAGGTGCTTTTCGTATAACTCCAAGCGGTTGTATCAAAAAAGACATCGCCCTTGCGGACGATGTCTTTTTCGATTCTACCTCCAAGCGGTTTCGAACCGCTGTTGCGGGAATGAAAATCCCGAGTCCTGGGCCACTAGACGATGGAGGCGTATGTTTTAAACTTAGCTTTGATCTCGTTTCATCGCCCAGACGAGACTGCAAACGACCAACTCTAAGTTACTTAATACCTCCAAGCGGTTTCGAACCGCTGTTGCGGGAATGAAAATCCCGAGTCCTGGGCCACTAGACGATGGAGGCGTTTAGGTAGGCCAAATATAGGTAAGGATTTTGTTTTTGTAAAGGGGGCAATGTCAAAAAAAATTACATTTGGACTAATGTTTCTTAGAAAGTGGCTGAAAAAATCCTTTTTAGGCGGAATTCTCCGCTTTTTCCCTCTGGCTCTCCTTGCTAGCGGGGCTGATGCGGCCATCCTTTCTGGCATAAAGTTCTTTATGGAAATTCTTTCGGGAGAATCCTCTGAGGCTTTGTCCCGCTGGGTAATCCTGATGGTGGCCTTGACGGTACTCCGTCTCGTCTTTCTTTTCCTGAAAGTGCGGACATCCGAACGTTGGCTTTATAATACAAGTAGTCGCGTGACCGCCTGGTTCCTTCATGGACTTCGTAATCTGTCCCCCCGTGTTTTCCATACGCCTGAGGGTGACAAAAATGTGGAAGCCGCTTACGAGGCTACTCAAGTTTTCCAGACCAACGGGGCGGTCCTTTTCCAGGCGGTGCAGGCAATCCTCCAGCTGGTGGTATTCCTACCGGTGCTGTGCTTTATCTCCTGGCGATTGACCACTTTCCTTTTCCTGGTCATAGTCCCGGTGGTAAGTTTTCTCCAGCGGAAACTCCACAAACTCGGTCCCGCCGAGGAATCCCTGCTGTGGGGGCGTTCCAATTTCCGCGGCAGTTTGACCCAGGCCCGTCGCCTATTCCGCCAATGGAGTTCTTCCCGCGAACGTACCGCGGTTAGCGATGACTTGCTGAAACAGACCCGAATCCTCCGGGACCGTGGTGTGGAAACATCCATTCATAAACAGATCCTGTCCCAGATTACGGAAGCGGTTTCCGTGCTGGCCATGGTGCTGGTTCTTGGCTTTTGCGCCCTGCTGATTCAGCGTGGCTGGATGGACGGCTCCTCCTTGGTTCTTTTCTGTTCTGCAGTCCTCCTGAGTTACAAGCCCGTGAAGGAGTGTGCCCGAGTCATGCCCCAGTATCGTTCCCTCATGAGTGCCATGAACGTGCTGGAAACTTTTGAATCTCTCCCGAAACGCACCGCTTTTAATGAATTAGTCGGAAGGCAAGGTCCTGAATTAAAAGGTGCGTCGGTGAATAAAAAGTCCTTCCATTACGAAGGATCCGAGGCTCCGGTATTTTCTGGATTTGAACTTTCCTGGTCTCGGGAAAAGCCTGTTCTTGTTCGCGGGAAAAATGGGGTAGGGAAGTCTACCTTCTTGCGTCTCCTGGCGGGTCTTGAACAGTGGGATGACGGCTCCCGAAACGCCTCCCTTTCGGGAACGGAATATAATGTGTTTTTCGTGGCTCAGGATCTGGAACTCCCTCCCCGCAGGTTCCTACAGAAACTTCTGGAATCCGTTGCCCGCACCCCTACGATTGTTGCAGCTATTACCCGCTTCCAGCGGACGGCTAATGTAGCGCCTCTTCTTCACAAACCTGGCCTCTCTGGCGGCGAACGTTCCAAGGTCGCTCTCCTCTGGTCTCTCGCTTCCCGCAGTAAGACCATCCTGTTGGATGAACCTTTTGCATCTATCGCCCTTGTTGACCGCGAACCGTTGCTTTCTGCATTCCTGGACTGCGCGGAGCAGCTGGACAAGTGGGTGGTAATCGTGAGCCACGATGTTCTTTCGCCTGCCGTGGAAGCCCGCTTCAACGTGGTGACCTTCGACGACGAGCAATCCCGCAATTCCGGCGACGAACAGTCCGGAGTAAATGGTGGTGGACAATCCCGGGTGAATGGCGACGGTCGATCCCGAGAAGAAAGCGAAGGGACTTCCCGGTGAACAAACTGTACGCCTATCGCGGTTGGATTCTTGGGGCGCTCGCCATTATCCTTTTGGCGATGCCTGCGTCCCCGTTTCCGGAATTAACTCCTGAGACGATTTGTTCGGAATATGTTTTCTTCTCAATTATTTTGCCTACGCTGGTGTTTGCGTCTTCCGTGATCCTTAGGATCCAGGCCCGTCGTTCCATTGGGGAGCATACTCGCGGCGTCTCCCATGACGCGAATCGTCTGGTGACTGATGGGATGTACTCCCGTATCCGTCATCCTCTTTATGTTTCCAATACGGGCGTCGCCTATTCCTATATCCTTTTTCACTTGGGACTATCTCTGCGTGCTTTGCCGTTTGTGGTGGTGCTGGTGTCCTTTGAGATTCTGCTGGCTAAAATGGAAGACCGATATCTTGAAAGTCGCTTTGGAGATGGATGGCGCAAATGGGCCGCGGTGACGCCGGCGTTTATTCCGAGGCTAACCCGCGGAAGCGTATCCGCGGAACCCTTGAATTCTGAAAAGGACGTTTCGTATATGCGTCGCAGTTTCTTTGCTGCGGCCCGTGCTGATTTTTCTACCTGGTTTTGGTTAGCAGTGGCCATCGTCTTTGTCGTTTTACGCAAGACAATTTTGAACTTCAATCTCCTGGAACTTTGGGGTTAGATGATGGGCTTGAATTTTATCAACCTCGGTCGAATTGCTTTGGGACTTGTGGCGGAAATTGCAAGTCGCGTTAAACCGCTGGAAAAAAAGTATTGTATCTCTAGACGTCTCCGCTGCTCCTGGCCTAAGGGACCGTTCCTCTGGATGCACGGCGCCAGCATGGGGGAGTGCAAGATGCTTCTCGATCTTGCGACCGCCCTGCAGGAAGATGTTTCGGACTTGCCGAAAATTCTCTTGACTTCCCAGAAAGTGGAAGTGGTCCGCTATCTGCAGAAATCGCAGAAATCTTGTGATGTGGCCTTGGCTCCAGCGGATGTTCCGTGGGTTCTGAGAAAATTCCTTCGTTGCGTTAAACCTGTTGGCCTTATCCTGGGGGAGAATGAATTGTGGCCGGGGTATCTTTCTGCTATGGAACGCTACACGAAAAGCCCTTCTGTGGCTCTTGTTTCCGGACGATTCCGGAAGGCGGTTCCGGGCATGAAGTTTTCCGGCATTGGCTTTGCCGCTGTGCAGACGTTTGATGACCAGAATCGTCTTTTGAAAGCCGCGATGAAATCTTTTCGCGCGCCTATTTGCAAAGGCGGCAACTGGAAACTGCTGAACTGGGCCCGTGGCGATCAAACTGAAAATGTCCAAGATTTTAACGAAGCAGGAAGTGTTCGTTCCGCATACACCAGTTTTATCTCCCTGCATGTGGAAGAATTGCCGTTCCTTCGCAAGACGTTCAGTCGCTTGGTGAAGCGGAATAAAACGATTGTTCTTGTTCCCCGTCGTCTGGAAGAAACTCGCCGGATGGAACGATTCTTCCGTGGGCAGGGTGTACCTGTGGTGCAGTGGCCCGCTGTTGCGCCGGGTACAATTTCTATCGTGAACAGCTTTGGAAAGGTAAAGGAAATTCTTTCCCAAAGTGATTTTGCTTTTGTGGGAGGTTCCTTTCATAAGAGTCTTGGAATCCATGATTTCTGGGAACCGCTTCGGATGGGTGTTCCCACTTTTGTAGGACCGTTTTGTCGTGGCGCAGAAAGTGCGGTGAAAGACCTTGTGAAAAACGGGGGCCTTGTTCGTTTGAAAAATTCGAACGCTTGGCCTCAAATACCTGCGGATCGGGCCTGCGTCGAATCCTTGCTTGCAAAAGAACGGGAAAAAATTTTAAATTCGTACCGTCAATTAAAAAAGTTTGTTGAGGAGCTCCTGAAATGAAGAAAGTAATTCTCGCTACCCCTCGTGGTTTCTGTGCCGGTGTGGACCGTGCCATCCATGTGGTTGAAAAAGCTCTGGAAAAATTTGGTACCCCCATTTACGTCCGTCACGAAATCGTGCATAACAAGTTCGTGGTGGAAACCCTGAAGGCCAAGGGCGTCATTTTTGTGGATCACCTCTGCGAAGTGCCGGAAGGTTCCGTGGTGATTTTCTCCGCACATGGTGTGGCGGAACGCATCTATAAGGAAGCCGAAGAACGCCATCTTCAGGTGCTGGATGCCAGCTGCCCGCTGGTTCTCCGTGTTCACTTCAGCGCTACCAGGCATTATAACGCTGGTCGCCACATTATCATGATTGGTCATGCGGGACATGCGGAAGTGGAAGGCACTTTGGGCCAATTACCGGATGGTGCCATTTCCTTGGTTCGCAACGAAGCGGATGTGGCGGCCGTCCAGGTTCCCGCTGATAAGGAACTGGCCTACATTACTCAGACCACCCTTTCCGTGGCGGAAACTCGCGAAATCATCAAGGCCCTGAAGGACCGTTTCCCGGGGATCATCGGACCTGATGCTGGCGACCTTTGCTATGCAACGGGTAACCGCCAGGCTGCCGTGCTGGATCTTTGCTCCAAGGTGGACATGCTTCTGGTGGTGGGGGCCAAGAATTCCTCCAATTCCAGCCGTTTGATGGAACTGGGTCTGGAACAGGGTATCCAGAGCTACCTCATCGATACCGTAAAGGACCTCCAGCCGGAATGGTTCGACGGCCATCAGGTGGTGGGTATTTCCAGTGGTGCAAGTGCCCCCGAAATCCTGGTTCAGGAGGTGGTGGATTGGCTAAAGACAAAATTTGAAGGTATTGAAATCGAGAATTTTGTAAAATTAGTGGAAAATACCAAGTTTAATTTGCCAAAGGCACTTCAAGATTAACATTTTACCTTGACGGAAGACCAAAGTTTTTCTACTATTGGCTTCTGTTATAAACAACGGAGTTTTATTATGAGCCGCATTTGTGAAGTTACCGGCAAAGCCGGTCTCGTGGGCAACATGGTTTCCCACTCTAACCGCAAGAAGTTGATGAAGCAGCTGCCGAACCTTCAGACGAAGCGTTTCTACATCGCTGAAGAAGATCGCTGGGTTACCCTGCGCATCTCCAACGCCGGTCTGCGCACCATCAATAAGCGCGGTATCCTGGCTGTTGCTAAGGAACTGGGCATCTAATTCTCTCGCAGAGTTAGGCTATTAAGTCCGCCTAATGGAAGACCTCCATTAGGTGGTCTTTTCTGTTTTATAATGTTATTAAATTGTTGATAGAACTTTGTCGCCCGTTGTCGCCCCTTGTATTTACTGGGACTGCGGAAATTCTAAATGAAATTGCGAATGTGAAAAAGTCCGGAAAACTCCGGACTTTTTTGCAAAATGCAGGTTCCTTGTTTAACGAACGACTTGCACCGACATCATCCCGAATTAACGCGCTCATATCTAGCTTGTTGTGCAAGTAGACGCAGGTTCTTTGTTTAACGAACGACTTGCACCGACATCATCCCGAATTAACGCGCTCATATCTAGCTTGTTGTGCAAGTAGACGCAGGTTCTTTGTTTAACGAACGACTTGCACCGACATCATCCCGAATTAACGCGCTCATATCTAGCTTGTTGTGCAAGTAGACGCAGGTTCTTTGTTTAACGAACGACTTGCACCGACATCATCCCGAATTAACGCGCTCATATCCGGCGGGTTGTGCAAGTAGACGCAGGTTCCTTGTCAAACGAACGACTTGCACAACTATTATTTAGAAGTGAGGAACTGGGGAATGCCCTTGTACTTTTCCAGACTCTTCATGATATTTGCCATTTCCCAGTCCTTTTCCTTTAGACGGCGGCGGAGCACAGCTACGAACACTTCCATCAGCATTTCGCAGTCATAGACTGCGCGGTGCATCTTGTTGGGGTCGATGTTCATGGTGATTTCGCCGCTTTTCAGGAACATTCCTGCCAGGTTACCCAGCTTGTGGGAGCCTGCTTCCGGCATGATGGCCTTGGTAATGGCCAGGCTATCCACAACAGGATTGCCCGGAACCATCTGGGGGTTTGCCTTGTAGGCGTTGCGCATGAAAGTAGCGTCGAAGTTTGCGTTATGTGCAATCAGGATGGAAGTCTGACCGCAGAACGCAGTGAACTTCTTGATGGCATCGCCAACAGCCGGAGCATCCTGCACGTCCTTATCGTAAATATGGTTCACGTTGGAGGCTTCTGCAGGGATCATCATATTGGGCTTGACGAAGGTTTCGAATTCCTTTTCCAGCTTGGGCACGACCTTTCCGCCTTTTACTTCGACGGAAAACTTCACTGCACCGATTTCAATAATTTCATCTTTCTGGAAGCTAAGACCGGTGGTTTCCAAGTCAAAAGCTACGAATTTAGGAGGCATTGCTATCACGGCTAATATCCTTGTTTTTCTTTGATGTCTTTACAATGGCTGGATTGGTTTTCGCAAAAATAGTTAATTCTCATGTCAATAGATGTCAGGGGGAGGGGAATGTACATTTTATCCCAGTTTTTTAACCTGAGATGCCTTCCATAGCGGGGGCTGAGCAGCCAGAGGGGGCGACCGCTGGACTTGGACAGCCAGACGGAACCGGGTTTTTCCTGCAAGGCGGGACCCCGAGGGCCATCGAGGGCCATTCCCGCGAAACCGCCTTTCTTGAGGGTGTCCAGAACGTGCCTTACGTTAGAGGAACCGTGGGTATCGGACCCGCGGGTGACCTTGTATCCCAAACGTTGGGCGGTTGCTGCCAAAAATTCTCCATCCTTTGATTCGGAAATGAGGATATGGACGTTTTTATCCTTGAAGGCCGCCACACAGGCGAGTACGTCCTGATGCCATAAACCCAGGATTCCCGGACCGAATTCGGCGGGAGCCTGTAGTCTGGTCCGTAGGCTGCGGAGCCACAACTCCACGATTTTTGACGTAATTCTAACCTTCAGGGAATAGGAATCCATAGGTTCAAAAATAAAAAAACGAACTTTTTTATGGAATTACCCTTGAAACAAAAAGGTTTATTACCTATATTGCGTGTCACTTTTGGCGACGTACCCAAGTTGGTAAGGGGCGAGTCTGCAAAACTCTTATTCATCAGTTCGAGTCTGATCGTTGCCTCTAAAAGTAAAACAAAAAGACCTCTCGAAAGAGAGGTCTTTTTGTTTCTGGATGCGGGGACGCGGCCCCGCCCCCAGACTCCCACCCTGCCGTCAAGATGAGGGGGCGCGGCCCCTTTCCCTGCCGTCGGGATGCGGGGATGCAGCTCCGCTTTTGTATGGATATAAAAAAGGGACCATCGGGTCCCTTCGTTTTATTCGAGATTTTTGCGAGGGCGGCCGCGGGGGCGTTTGACCTGCTGCTCCTCGACTTCGACTTTTTCTGTAATTTCCTGTATTCCGTTTTTTTTGGCCATGAGGGCTTCGCGGATTTTCCTGGCTTTTTCTTCGGCCCTTTGCTTGGCGAGTTCCGCCGCGGAAACGATAACAGCCTTTGGCTTTTCGATCAGTTTGCTACCGAAAGAGGCTTTTAGCACTCGTCTCGGTGAAGAGGCACTCAATGCAAAGTTTGTACTTGTCGTAAATGAATTGAAGCCCTGTGTAATGATATCGTAGTTGGTTTCTTTGAACGCAAAAAAATTTCTGGCCACATTTTGTGCCTCCTGGAGAGCTCTTTCCGTCTTCAGTTCTGCACGTCTACGCTTACTAGGGCGCCTTTCCCCTTTCTTTCGCTTGCCTTTTACTTCCCTTAAAACTTTTTCCGACATTTTTAGGATTTCTTCGTCGGATGGTCCACGTAATTCGGGCGGAACCTCAATGATTTCCAAGGTCTCTTTAAAGGAATTGTCGCTCATATTCACTATGTAATGGGTGTTTTTCCCTTTGTCAAGGGTAAAAAATTATTTATTCAAATAAAAATTTATTAAAATTCAAAAAAAAATTAAAAAAAGTGTTTGTCAAGGTCTAGAAATAATTTTTCTTTTGGGCTATTTTTGGCTCACAATGCTTCGTTTTACACAAGATATATTACTTGCTCTCCGCGCAATCTCTAATGAAGAAGAAGCGCACGAAATGTCTAAGAAGGCTCGTGAACAGTTCGACTTCCTCGGAATTCGTCTGGTTCCCCGCCGTGAAGTTACTTATCCTTTGTTTGACAAGAATCCCCCTAAAGATGGCGACGAACTGGTCGCCCGCATCGAAGACATGTGGGCTCAGCCTTATCGTGAAATCCAGTATGCCGCTTGCGATTACCTCTTCCGTCATCGCGCTCTTCTGGGTGGTCAGCATTTGACGTTCCTCAAGAAGTTGATCAAGACTCGCGCATGGCGTGATACTGTGGATACCCTGGCCGCCTGCATTCTGGGTGACCTGGCTCTCCGCCTTCCCGCTCTCCGCACCAAAATCGCTTCCTGGATTCGCGATCCCAATGTCTGGGTTCGTCGCAGTGCCATCATCTTCCAGATCCAGTACAAGGATCGTACCGACTGGCCGCTGCTCCGTCAGTTCTGCCTGACCTGCGCAAAGGATGATGACTACTACATCCGCAACGGTATCGGTCGTGCCCTGTCCGAATACGCTCGTATCAATCCTCAGGAAGTACGTCGTTTCGTACAAGATAACGCTTTCGCTGAACAGACCACCCAGGAAATTCTAAGAATGATTTAATCTGCGTCTTATCTGAGCAATGTTGCGTTACTCGCGCATTGTTTTGCTTGATAATACTTGATTAAAAATTGCAAGAATGGATTTGGGTCCTCGAGAATAATAAGCAAGTGTTTTGAAAAATGAAAAAAGTCCCGTGAGCCGGGACTTTTTTCATGTCGTAAAAAACGTCTATGCCGCACGATAAATGATGCCGTTCTTGCTTATGGCGTGGAATCTTCGTCAGCCTTTTTCTTGCGGGTCCGTTTCCTTGCAGGCTGAGCACTTCCTCGACCTTGTGCGGACTCGCTAAAGGGAAAAACAAAGCGCCCCCGCAGGACGCAGCCTGGCGCACCGGGATCGCATTCCATATTGCGCTTCACGCAAAAAGTTTCACGAAGATTTCTGCATTCATAACTCATGCTTATAGTATATAATGAAAAATGAAGAAAGAAAAGTGAAAAATGAACAATTAAGAGTGATTAGTGGTTAGTGGTTAGTGGTTTCGGGAATACTCCATATGAAAATTTAAAGACGAACCCATCCCGAAATCGCAAACGCATGTATCCCGCTGCCCTAACCCCTAGCCCCTAAAAACCCCTAGCCCCTAGAACCTAGTCTCTAGCCTCTAAAGTACTTGCATCCTGCTGCACTAGTCTCAAATTATTTTCTACATTCAAACCATGCGTTATGGTGATCTTTCTTATTTCCAGAGCGGCGTAGCCGTTCCTCTTTTCAGTCTTTATAGCCACCAGAGCATTGGCATTGGTGAATATCTTGACTTGATTCAGTTTGCTCGCTGGGCTCAGTTCTGCGACTTCAATATTATTCAGCTTTTGCCGGTGAACGATACTGGTGCTGAAGCCAGCCCTTACAGTGCCCGTAGCGCTTTCGCTCTGAATCCGGTGTTCATTAACATCCAGTCCGTGGACGGTTCTTCCGAATTTGAAGAAGAAATCCAGAAGGGCAAGGATGAATTTGACGCCCTGGGAAAGATCGACTATTATAAGATTTCCACCTGGAAACGTTCCATCCTCCGTCGCATTTTCGACAACCGCTATGATTCCCTGAAGAAAAGTAAGGTTCTTAGCCGTTGGATCGACGAAAACGTCTGGGCAAAGCCTTACTGCGTATACGCAACCCTGAAGGCCCAGAATGGTGAATCCAGCTGGAGAGACTGGTCTGCCCATCAGGATCCGACCGAAAAGGATATCGAAAAGCTCTGGACCAAAAATCAGAAGGATTGCTTGTTCCAGGCATGGATGCAGTGTGTTGCTGAAATGCAGTTCACTACTGCCGTTGCTGAAGTTTCCAAAATGGGTCTTCGCATCAAGGGCGACATTCCTATTCTGATCAATGAAGACAGTGCGGACGTCTGGTCTGAACGCAAGTTCTTCTCCCTGGATGATCGTGCAGGCGCTCCTCCTGACATGTTCAGCTACAGCGGTCAGAACTGGGGTTTCCCCACTTACCGCTGGGACGTTCTGGAGCAGGACAACTTCAACTGGTGGCGTCGTCGTCTGGCACAGGCCAGCAAGTTCTACCACGCATACCGCATCGACCATGTGTTGGGCTTCTTCCGTATCTGGTCCATTCCTCAGTGCGAAGTCACGGGCATTATGGGACGTTTCAATCCCTGCATTCCTCTGACTCTGGGCGAACTCCAGAACGCCGGCTTCTGCAAGGAAACTCTGGAATACCTGCGCCGTCCCAACTACTCCATCGAACAGCTCCGCGAATTCCTGGGCGCTGACGCCGACCGCCTTGCTTCCGTATGCTTCCAGGTGCTGGATGGCCACTGGGATCGCCTGATCCTCAAGCCGGAATACTCCAGCGAAAAGGCAATCCTTTCCATGGATGAGCCTCAGGAAGTAAAGGACAAGATGCTGAAGGTTTACTGGAACCGCGTATTCATTCCTTCTGGCGACGAAAATACTTACTATCCGTTCTGGTACTGGTACAACCAGCCGGTGCTGTTCACTCTGCCGGAAAACGAACAGAAGAAACTTCAGGAAATTCTCAAGGCAAACGAAAACGCCCAGAATGGTCTGTGGGAACAGAATGCAACCAAGCTGCTGTCTGTTCTTGCCAACGAAACCGACATGCTGGTTTGCGCCGAAGACCTTGGTGCCGTTCCGCCTTGCGTACCTACGGTCCTGAACAAGTTGAATATCCTTGCCCTCCGTATTGAACGTTGGGCTCGCAACTGGAACGCACCTTATTCTCCCTACTACAATATGGATGAATATCCTCGTCTTTCCGTTTGCGCCACTAGCTGCCACGATACCTCTACTCTTCGCGGCCTCTGGAAGGAAGCTGACTTCGACAGAAACCTCTACTGGTCTCATGCTCACCTGCCGGGCAACGCTCCGGAAGAAATTACACCCACGGTGGCTCGCACCATCCTGACTCATGTGTTTACTTCCAATAGTTTGTTCTGTATCCTGCCTGCCCAGGATTATTTCGCCCTTTCCGCAAGCCTTTCCAAGGTGGATCCGGAACAGGAACGCGTGAATATCCCGGGTACCGTAGGTGGTGCAAACTGGTGCTATCGCCTGCCTTGCTCCGTAGACGAACTGCTGGATTACTCTTCCCTCAGTTCCGACATCCGCAAGCTGGTGGATGTGCGTAAACGCCGCCCCCTGTGGAAATTTTAATTTCACCAAAAGAACGCAGTTGAATAAAGGACTATTTCCTGAGAAACCTTGGAAATAGTCCTTTTATTTTTCCCCCTTTTGTAGCTGATTAAGGACTAAATTCCCTGCAATGGGAGCTGTAGTCCTTTGGCTGTAGTACTAAAGTGCGGAAATTTTCATACTAGTCCTTGTCGCCCCGAAAAACTAAGGACTAATTTCATCCTTGCAGCCCTTTAGTCCTTTTTTCTGCAAAAAAATGCTCCTTCTTACTTATATTTAGGGAGAACTTTAAAAAAGCCTGGCCTTTTATGAAATCATTTGCTCCAGCCTGGGTTAAGGACGCCGTCTTTTACCAGATTTTTCCGGATCGTTTTTGTAAATCCGAGCATTATAAAGCTGCCGGTAAATTCGTGGATTGGAATTCCAAGCCTACTCGTGAAAACATGTTTGGGGGAAACCTCCAGGGCATCGAAAGCAAGCTCCCTTACATCAGGAGCCTAGGAGTAAATGCACTTTATTTCTGCCCCATTTTCAAGAGCAATTCAAATCACCGCTACCACACGGTGGATTACTTCGAAATTGATCCAGTCCTCGGGACGCTTCAGGATTTCGACCGTCTGGTCCGTAAGGCACACAAGCTTGGCCTCCGGATTATTCTGGATGGTGTATTCAATCATTCTTCCCGCGGTTTCTTCCAGTTCAATAGCCTTTTGGAGCTGGGAAAGAATTCTCCTTACGTCGATTGGTTCCACATCAGGAAGTGGCCCCTGAACGCCTACTCCAAAAAGGCCAATTATGAATGCTGGTGGAACTTTCCCGCCTTGCCCAAGTTCAATACCGACAATCCGGAGGTCCGCGAATATCTCATGAGTGTGGCGGAATTCTGGATGAAACGAGGCATCGATGGCTGGCGCCTGGATGTTCCCAACGAAATTGACGATGACAGTTTCTGGCAGGAATTCCGCCGCCGGATGAAATCCATCAATCCCCAGGCCTACATCGTGGGGGAAATCTGGGATGAGCCATCCCGCTGGCTGATGGGGGACCAGTTTGACGGCGTCATGAACTACATGTTCCGTAAGGCGACCTTGGCGTACCTTTTTGACGAAAATCCCATTTCTACGGAAGAATATTGTAGCCGCCTGAAGGCTGCCTTCCCCCAGTTCCGTTACAGTGCCATGGGACAAAAGCCCGCTGGCGACATTCCGATGAACCTGCTGGGAAGTCACGATACCACTCGCCTGCAGAACTTGCCTTGCTCCGACGAAGCCCGCGTTCGCCTGGCCTTGGCCTTGCTTTTCTTTATGCCGGGCGCTCCCTGTATATATTATGGTGACGAATTAGGCTTGCAGGGCGGTAAGGACCCTGATAACCGCCGTACCATTCCGTGGGAAAACCTGAAAGAGCTGAAAAAATCCCCGATTTTTGACTGGATTCGGGAACTTGTTCGCCTGCGTCAGGACAATTTGGCTCTTCGACAAGGATCTTTTGCCGTGGGTTCTAGCGTTTCTGGATTTTTTATTGAACGTAGTGATGGTGAAAACACCCTAAAACTGGATGTGTATTGGTCACCCGATTCGAAAAACCCGCCGGTTTTTGCTATCTTTGCGCCCAACTAATGTGTATAATGCCTTATTAAGGGATTACAAATGAAAAAAAATACATTTGGCATGCGAGAAATTGTCATTCTCCTCGTAATTGCTATTTCCGCCTGGTCTGTATGGCCGTCTATTCAGATTCACACTCTCAAGGGTGAAGAACAGAAAGCCTTCGTCAAGGAAAATCCGAAGATTGCTTCTAGGTCTATCAATTTCGGTTTGGACCTTGCAGGTGGTACCAGCATTACCCTGGAAATTGATAAGTCCGGCCTCAAGGAAAACGAAGACATCAAGGATATCCGCGAACAGTCTTTGGAAATCATCCGTAACCGTGTTGACCAGTATGGTCTTTCTGAACCGCAGATTTCTCCCAGCGGTGATGACCGAATCCTGGTTGAACTGGCAGGTGTGGATGACTCCACTGCTAAGGCTCTCGTGGGTTCTACCGCAAAACTCGAATTTAAGATTCTGGCAGAAGCAGAGCGCTTCCCCCAGGTTGTTGGCGTCATCGACCAGTACCTGACCCGCCAGACTAAGGATATCGCTGCTGACGCTGCTCCGGCTGCAGATTCTGCAAAGGCTGCCGACTCCACTGTCGCTGCCGCTCCCGCTGCTGATACCGCTAAGGCTCTCTCTGACGAAGAACTTCTCGGTGGTGCAACTCAGACTGCTGAAGCTGCTCCCGCTAAGGATTCCGCAGCTCCCGCTGCCGAAGCTAAGGCCGAACCGGCAAGCGAAGTCGGCGTTGCTCTGTCCTCCTACTTCGTCGCTTTCTACAACGGTGGTTTCATCGCTGAAGAAAACATCGAAAAGGTCAAGAAACTCCTGGAAACCGACGGTGTCAAGAAGCTGATCCCCCGTGACGTTCAGTTCGCTTTCGGTAGCGGTCTGGAACCCATGGAACGTGGCTCCAAGCTCAAGGCAAAGCGTCTGTACCTCCTGAAGAAGCGTGCAGAAATGGGCGGTGAAGACATCGTTGACGCTCAGCCTCGCCGTATGTCCGATGGTATGAATGCTGGTGAAGTTGGTGTTAGCCTGAAGTTCGGTGGTATCGGTCCTAAGAAGTTCTCTGCAGTGACCGCCGCTAACGTCAAGAAGCAGATGGCTATCGTTCTTGACAACCAGGTCATTTCCGCTCCCCGCATTAACGAACGTATCCCCAACGGTGAAGCCCAGATTACCGGTCTTGATGACTTGGCTGAAGCAAACCGTCTGGCAGTCGTGCTCCGTGCAGGTGCTCTGAAGGCTCCCATGAACATCATCGAATCTCGTAGCGTTGGTGCTACCCTCGGTGAAGAAAACATTGTCCAGGGCTTCGGTTCCGGTGCAATCGGCCTTCTCCTCTGCCTTGTGTTCATGGTCGCTTACTACCGCCTCGGTGGCTTCATTGCTAGCCTCGGTATGATCATCAACACCTTGGTCACTGCCGCTGTCATGTCCGTGTTCGGCGCAACCTTGACTCTCCCTGGTATCGCAGGTTTCATCCTGGTGCTGGGTATGTCTCTCGACGCAAACGTCATTATTTACGAACGCATCCGTGAAGAACTGAAGGGCGGTCTTACTGCCCGTGCAGCTGTGGCTAAGGGTTATGAACGTGCATTCAGCGCAATCTTCGACTCTAACTTGACCACCGTTCTTACCGCACTTATTTTGTACAAGATTGGTACCGGTTCCGTGAAGGGTTTCGGTCTCACCTTGATGATCGGTATTATCACTTCTCTCTTCTGCGCTCTTACTGTTACTCGTGCAGTGTTCGACTGGAAGCTTGCTAAGCAGGATGCAACCACCCTTTCTATCGGTGGTGGCTTCAAGGCACTCAACAATGCAAACCTCGCAATCGTTCCCAACCGCAAGAAGTTTGGTCTTCTGTCCCTCATCCTGATCGTTGCAAGCATTGGCTCCATTGCGGTCAAGGGCTTCGACTTCAGCATTGACTTCACTGGTGGTCAGGTTTACACTGTCCAGTATCAGGACGAAGCCAAGCATGAAGCTGACCTGAACAAGGCTCTTGCTGATGCTGGTATTGCTGGCGCTAAGGTTCGCTCTCTGGGTGGTACCTCCGCTAACTCCTACCAGATCAGCATGAAGGCTTCTGATGACGCTCAGTTTGAAGTCACCATGAAGAACGCATTTGAAAAGGCTAACCAGCAGGTTGAAATCGTCGCTAAGGACAGCGTTGGTCCTACCATCGGTAAGGAACTTCGTAACGACGCTATCCTTGCTATCATCCTGGCTTGGATCGCCATCGGTCTCTATGTCTGGTTCCGATTCGGTAAGCTCGGTCTTGGTTTTGGTATCGGTGCTGTTGTGGGCCTTGTCCATGACTCCATCATTACCTTGGGCTTCATCTCCATCTGCGGTCTCTCCTTCGATGGTGCTCTGATTGCTTCCCTCCTGACCATGATCGGTTACTCTGTTAACGATACCATCGTGGTGTTCGACCGCGTTCGTGAAAACGCCGCTCTCCATGGTACTGTGGGCTTCGACAAGACTCTGAACGCATCTATCAACCAGTGCTTCAGTCGTACCGTGATTACCTCTCTTACCACCTTGTTCGTCTGCTTGGTCCTGTCCGTTATGGGCGGTTCTTCCATCCGCGACTTCGGTATGGTGATGGTATTCGGTGTCCTGATTGGTACCTACTCCTCCGTATGCGTCTGCTCTCCCTTCGTGCTGTGGTATTCCAAGCATTTCAAGGGTGGCGTATAATTCGCTACAGCTGGTAAAAAACTGAAATAAAAAAGCTCGGGATATGGTCCCGGGCTTTTTATTTTTTCTAAATTTGGGGCGTTCGATCAAGGGGGCTCTATGCTCAAGAAGTACTACAAAATCGAATCAGGGCGCCTCGCTAGTGCCCCGAACGAAGAAGTTGCCGACATCGTTATGATGGGTTCTCTTAGCCAGGAACAGCGAAGCGTGCTGGTTAAGGAATACGAAATCACTGAGCATACCATTGCGTCTGCATTCGACTCCGATGAACTTTCCCGTATAGAATACGACGATGACTTTACCACCATCGTGTTTAAAAAGCCTACGAACTATTCTGCGGCCGCTAATTTCCAGTTCCGTGTAGAATCCTTCGGCATCTTCATTTTCAAGGACTGGGTGCTCCTCCTGACGGACTCCGACATTCCGGTCATGGACGAAAAGCGCTTTTCCAAGATTGACAGCCTGAATACCTTCGTGCTGAAGGTCTTGAGCTACGCCATTTACCACTTCAATGAACACTTGAAGATCATCAACCGCATTAACGACGAACTGGAACAGAAGCTCCGTACGGCTATGGAAAACAAGTACCTGCTTTCCATGTTCAGCTTGAACAAGGGCTTGATCTACTACGTGAGTGCATTGAACAGTAACGATACTTTGCTGCGCAAGCTTCAGCTGGGCCGCAGTCTGAACTGGACCGAAGCCGAACGTGAACTGCTGGAAGATATCCAGATTGAAAACGGACAGAGCCTCCAGCAGGCAAACATTTACGCAAACATTTTGACGTCCATGATGGATGCTCGTGCAAGTGTCATCAGCAACAACGTGAATACGCTGATGAAAAACTTGACCATCGTGACCATTTCCATTTCCCTTCCGACGTTCTTCGCAAGCTTGTTCGGTATGAACGTGCGTCTGCCCTTCGGTATGAACGGTGATGCCACTGGCGGTAGCGAACTGGCTTTCTGGGGAATTATCGCAGTCTGCTTCCTCTCCGTGCTGGTCTTCATGGCCATCTGGACACGAAAGAAATAACTGCAGGAATCAGTCCTACACATTTGAGGAGACGCTTCAGCGTCCCTCAAACAAAAAAAGAAGGCAGCCGCGAAGTGTGGCTGCCGTATATTTTTTTAGGGGGAGTTCGAGGGGGACGGTAGTCCCCGTTCGAGGCATTAGTTTCCGCGATTGCTCATGGAGCCTATCATCTCCACAATTTGGTCGGTAAAGTCCCCATTAGGAAGCGTCTGGGCGATTTCCAGGGCCTTTTCCAGATGGTCCTGAGCGCAAGTCTTTGCCTTCTTAAAAGCGTCCTTAGCGTTCAGACATTCCAGAATCTTTTCGGGAACACCTGCTTCGGAAGCCTTGGCGATGTAACCTTCCATCTGGGCACGTTCGTCGGCGGTGCAGCTGTCGAAGTAATACAGCAGCGGGAGGGTAATCAACCCGTTGGACAGATCCGTGAACTTTGCCTTGTCCAGATTCTGGCTGCCAAAACCATAGTCCAGCAAGTCGTCCACAATCTGGAATGCAATGCCGAAATGAGCTCCCATCTGGGCGCAGCGGGAGGCCACTTCCTTGTCGTAGCCTGCCAGGATACCTCCGATTTTGGCTGCGGCTTCAATAAGGGCTGCAGTCTTGCCGTCGATAATCTTGTCGTACATTTCAAAAGACAAGCTCATGTCGCCGGAGTGGTCCAATTCAAGAATTTCTCCCGCAATCAGTTTGTCTGCTGCGTTGGAAAGTTCCTGCGGGATATCTCGGGATTCTTCGTCGATCACGCAACGCATGGCCTGGGACAGCACGTAGTCACCAATAAGAACTGCAACCTGGGTGCCCCATTCCTTATGGGCGGTCTTCTTGCCGCGGCGGATTTCAGTACCGTCGATGATATCGTCGTGCACAAGGCTTGCCAAGTGCAGCAATTCAACGCCTGCGCAGGCGTGTGCCACGCGGCTTGCGTCGGGCTTTACGGCGCCACTTTGGGCAATCAGACACAGAAGGGTTGAGCGAATGCGCTTGCCCTTGCGCTGAAACAGGGATTCCAGTCGTTCGCCAATTCCGGAAGGAGCGTTTTTCGCTACGTCGAAAATGACGTTTTCGGTGAGCGTAAGGGTGTCCTGGACCAGCTCTCTCGCCTGGGAAAGAACTGTCTGGAAATCTGCCTTTGCGTTACTAGAAATCATAATTAAACATCCAACTCGTCGAGAACCTTGTATGCGTTGGTTTCAATGAACTTACGACGGGGTTCCACGTCTTCGCCCATGAGCATGCTAAAGATCTGGTCGGCGACCACAGCGTCTTCCACGTAGCACTGCTTCAGGAAGCGACGTTCCGGATCCATAGTGGTTTCGAAAAGCTGTTCCGGGGACATTTCACCCAGACCTTTGAATCGGGTGATCGTCACGTTCTTCTTGTCTTCCAGCTTGGCCATGGCCTCGTCCTTTTCGTTTTCGTCGAAGAGGTACTGTTCCTTCAGGCCGACCTTCAGTTTGTACAGAGGAGGCATTGCCAGGTATACGTGGCCGTTATCAATCAACGGACGCATGTAGCGGAAGAAGAATGTCAAAAGCAAAGTCTGGATATGGGAACCGTCCACATCAGCATCGGTCATGATCACGATCTTGTGGTAGCGGAGCTTTTCCAACTTACATTCGGAACCCAGGCCGCAACCGATTGCGTTTACCAGGTTCTGAATTTCTTCGGTGTCCAGCACGCGGTGAAGGCTTGCCTTTTCCACGTTCAGAATCTTACCGCGCAACGGAAGGATGGCCTGGAATTCACGCTTGCGGCCCTGCTTTGCAGAACCACCTGCAGAGTCACCTTCCACGATGAACATTTCGCATTCCTTCGGGTCGCGGCTACTGCAGTCGGCCAGCTTGCCCGGAAGGCCACCGCTTTCCAGAACGTTCTTACGGCGGGCGAGGGTGCGTGCCTTGTGGGCTGCTTCACGAGCCTGTGCGGCAAAGTAGACCTTGTCCAGAATGACCTTCACGGCGGCCGGATTTTCCTGGAAATATTCGTCCAGCTTGGCGCCGAATGCGGATGCTACATAGCTTGCAATTTCGGAGTTGCCCAGCTTGCGCTTGGTCTGACCTTCGAACTGCGGCTGGGATACCTTAATAGCGATAACAGCGGTAAGACCTTCGCGGATGTCATCAGCAGTAATGGTAATGTCCTTCTTGCCCTTGGGCATGTCCTGGGCGAACTTGCTGATCACGCGGGTAAGTGCGGTCTTGAAACCGGTAACGTGGGTACCACCGTCATAGGTGTTCACGTTATTCACAAAGCTAAAGAAGTTTTCCTGGTAGCCGTCGTTGTACCACATGGCCACTTCCAGAGGATACTGGCCATCGGGAAGTACCAGGTGAATAGGTTCGTTGAACAGCGGAGTACGATGTTCGTCCACATAGCGGACGAATTCAGAAACGCCACCCGGGAAGCAGAATGTTTCGGAGGGCTTGGCTTCGTCACGTTCGTCGGTAAGAGTCAGACGGAGACCGCTCATGAGGAATGCCAATTCGCGGAAGCGGGTCGCCAAGGTCTCGTATACATAGACGGTTTCACTGAAAATCGTATCGTCCGGATAGAATTCAATGGTAGTACCGTGTTCTTCTTCGCCGCAGGTTCCAATTTCCTGCTGGGGACCGCAAGGAATGCCCTTGCTGAACGTCTGGGTCACAACCTTGCCCTTACGGCGGACTGTTGCAATCAACTTGGTAGAAAGTGCGTTCACGCAGCTCACGCCCACGCCATGAAGACCTGCAGAAACCTTATAGGAATTGCTGTCGAACTTACCACCGGCATGGAGCTTGGTCATGACCACTTCAAGAGTACCCACCTTTTCCTTGGGGTGGATGTCGGTAGGAATGCCACGACCGTTATCGGTAACGCGGATGCCGTTCCCCGGAAGAATTGCGATTTCGATATGGGTGCAGAAACCAGCCAGGGCTTCGTCCACGGAGTTGTCCACTACTTCCCAGACCAGGTGGTGCAAACCACGGATATCGGTAGAACCGATGTACATTGCAGGGCGAACACGCACCGCTTCAAGACCTTCCAGCACGGTAATATTAGAACCGCTATAGTCTTCTTCGCTCTTCTTCACTTCTTCAATTTCTTCAGACATTCTTAACCTGTTCAAACGATTCGGACATCCCGCACAGCAGGCTTGCCCAACATTAAATTACACTTGTCAATAATAGCTTTTTTTTGAAGGAACAATTCCTGTTTCCATGCGGAATTGGAGGTCTTTAGCACCAAAATATTCTTCTCCAGACGGACCGGTTTTACGTGGGGTAAAATCAGGTCTCCCACCACCTCAGAAAAGCGTTCGCACAGGGTGGAAAACGTCATGTCATCGGAGATTTTGTTCTTGTCCAGAACCATTTTTAAGAGCACGCTGATATCGGCAGGACCATTCCCGCTGAAGTGCTTGCTACGCCTTTTTGAATCAAAGCTAGGCACTGTATCCCCTCTGTATTTTTCTTAGAGAAGCAAAATCTTGGAAAGGACGAAACCGCCAATCAAAATGCTGGTCATGCCGGCCACCACAGTGGCCTTGGTTGCTTTACCAACGCCTTCTGCACCGGCGTTTGTCGTAAAGCCGAAGAAGCATGCGTAGCTAGCGATAAAGTAGCCGTATACGGTAGCCTTAATAAGGCCCACGAACAAGTCCCAGTTCTCATAGAACATACGCACACCGTAGAAGAATACGGAGAAAGATACGTCCTTGTAAAGGGCAGCCACTTCATAACCACCCACAATACCCACGAAGATACTGATGATGGTAAGAATTGGAAGCATGATTACTGTGGCGATAAGACGAGGGGCTAACAGGAACTTGTATGGACTAAGACCTAATACTTTGTATGCATCCAGCTGTTCTGTCACAGCCATGGTGCCCAGTTCTGAACACATGGATGCTCCGATTCGGCCTGCCAGCACCATTGCCGTGAGAATGGGGCAGAGTTCCACCATTACGGACTTACCGACGGCCATGCCCACAAACATCAGGGGGATCATGTCGGCGAACTGGTAAGCCAGCTGCCAGGACATAATGGCGCCTGTAGCAAGGGAGGCCGCCAACACCACAGGGATACTGGTGACGCCAACATGCTGCATCTGTTCCACGGTGGTGTGGAAATTGCTAAACGCTCCGGGAATACTCTTAAACATCTGCCATACGAAATGCAGATAGCTCACTACGGTGTGTAGGAACTTGTGAATAAACCTTCCGAGGGCTTCGGCAATCTTGTTCATCAGCGGGCCCTAAATTACTTGGACTTCTTGTTAGAAGCCTTCTTTTCGGTCTTTGCTTCCGGCTTCTTTGCAGGAGCCTTCTGCTGGGGTGCCATAGCCTTGTTGAACAGAGCGGTGTCGTTCAAGTAGCGGATGGCTTCGTTCAACTGCTTGTCGCGCTTCAGGCTGAATGCGGTACTTACGGAATCGTTCTGGAAGGAGGTGAGCAGTTCGCGCTTGATACCGTCCTTAATGTATTCCTTGTTGCCTTCAAACTGGGCGTTGCGGTTCTGTTCCAGGGCGTCACGCATTTCTGCAATGCGCTTGGACAGCAGAGTGTCCGTAACGGTCTTGGAGGAATCGCCCATGTAGTTCTGTTCGCGGATAACGCTCTTTTCCAGCTGGTCCACGCCTACCAGAGCGTTGGACTTGATCTTCATGAAGCTGGTATCCTTCAGGCAGAATTCCTTGAACTGGTTGAACATTTCGTCCGGAACTTCCCAGTTGGAATCCACCTTGATGCCCTGCTTTTCCAGTTCGGGACGGGCCTTTACAGCAAACTTGAAGTACATGGACATGCGTTCCTGCACCTGTACCACCCAAGGCATGGGGTCCAGTTCCACTTCTACGTCCGGAGTAATACCGCCACCGCCGAACATCATGCGGCCGTTATTGGTATAGAAGGTATCGCGGGCCACAGTGTCCGCCTTGGCTACGGTAGAATCTGCCTCGCCCTTTTCTTCCTTCTCGTATTCCTCTTCCTGAATCTTCAGGCCCTTGATGCCGTTTTCGGGCTTGTTAATGCAGCGGCCGAAAGGCAGATAATAGAATGCGGTGGTCAGCTTCAGGGCGTTGCCCTGGTTGTCCAGCGGGAAAATGGTCTGTACGGAACCCTTACCGAAGGAAGTCTTACCCACGATCAGGGCGCGGTCCCAGTCCTGAAGTGCGCCGGAAACGATTTCAGCAGCACTTGCGGAACCCTGGTTTACCAGAACCACCATAGGTACATCTTGCTTCACGACACCGTCCTTGCGGGCGCGGCTTTCAGTCTGCTGGGTGCGTCCCTTGGTGCTCACGATGGTGTTGCCACGCTTCAGGAACAGTTCGCTAATGTCGATGGCCTGGTTCAGGAGACCACCCGGATTGTAACGCATATCCAGAATGATCTTCTTCATGCCCTGCTTTTGGAGGGCCTTCAGTGCATTTTCCACGTCACTAGTGGTCTTGTCGCTAAAGGTTGCCAGTTTGATATAGCCGATGTCCTTGGAGACCATGCCGTAGTAGGGAACTGCGTGAACCACAATTTCAGCACGGGTGATGGTAAAGTCCATCAGGTCGGCAACGCCTTCGCGGGCGATAGCGATGGTCACGTCTGTGCCGATCTTACCGCGGAGCTTGCTTACGGCGTCATCCAGGGAAAGACCCTTGGTATCCTTGCCGTCAATCTTTACAATGCGGTCACCTGCGCGGATACCCAGGCGGAAAGCCGGAGTGCCGGACAGGGGAGAAATCACCGTGAGGATGTTGTCGCGAAGGCTGATGGTGATACCCACGCCACCGAACTTACCTTCCATGGAAACTTTCAGGCTTTCGTAATCCTTAGGGCTGAATACCGTAGTATGGGGGTCCAGAATGTCGCGGATCCCGTTCAGGGCGGCGTCCGTCAGTTCTGTGGGGTTTACTTCTTCCACATACTTGCGGTTCACTTCGGAGAAAACCTTATTCAAACGGGAAACTTCTTCGTAGAAGTCACCCGGGGGAGTCTGCTTGTCCTGGGCGGCAAAAGATGCGTTGGCAAGGCACAAGGCGGATGCAGTAGTCAGCAAAAGATTACGAAACTTCATATGCCCTAAAAATACAATTTCATTTTTGAAAATATGGTACAAAACGGAAAAAACCGGCCAATTAAGGCCGGTTTTTAATTGAATTTAGAGAGAGAGACTTACAAAAAAATCAAGAGGCTTGGGCCAAGGTTAGGCGGCGTCGTTCAGCAGGCGTTCCACCTGGCTGTTGCGAAGCTTTTCCAGGGCGTTTTCCTTCAGCTGGCGGATACGTTCCTTGGAGTGACCCGTCATGGTAGCGATATCCTTCAGGTTCAAGTCCGCATCGGATTCCATACCGTAGTAAAGGCGAAGAACCTTGGTTTCCAAATCGGAGAGGTTTTCGTTCATTACTTTGTTGTAAACCTCGGAACGATTGCGGGATTCTGCCATGTCGCATGCCATTTCGGCGCTGCAGATGGTTTCACCCAAGGTCATATCGCCGTCATCGCCCATGGGAGCATCCAGGGATGCAGTGCGGTTGCCCATCATGAGGATCTTTTCAATATCCTTAGCCTTGTACTTGGAAACACCTTCCAGGCTCTTGGGGTCCATCACCATGCCGCCGCCGATGACCTGCTTCATCTGGCCGCCCTTCTTGGCAAAGCGGCGAAGCACCAGTTCCTTTTCGGCGCTGATACGGACCATGCGGCCCTTTTCAGCGATGGCGCGGGTCATGTTCTGGCGAACCCACCAAACGGCATAGCTGATGAACTTAATCTTCTGATTGTAATCGAAACGGCGGGCGGCTTCAATGAGACCCATGTTTCCTTCGCTGATCAGTTCACCCACTTCCAGGCCCTGTCCCTTATAGAGGTTAGCGATGTTTACCACAAAGCGGAGGTTGGAGTTTACCAACATTTCCAGAGCGGCGCGGCTGCCCTCGTGGACTTTCTTAAGCAAAACTTTTTCTTGTTCTTTTGTGAGGAGCGGATACTTGGAGATGTCATTGAGATACTGGAAGTAGACATCCTTTTCTTCGCGAGTCTTAATGTTCTTATTCATAAGTTCCTCCTTGTTTCGTTTACATGAGTAAATGTATCTCTTTGATATTTCCCTTGTGTCACGAATTACACTGAGTTCTGCAAAACTTTTGTCAGACTTTTGTCACGAAAAACACTGACTTTTGTCAGATTTGTGTCATAAATGCCTATTTTTACGCATAAGAGGTCAAAATGTCAGAAGAATTGTCACAAAAAAAGCCCTTTACCAGGCGCGAAATCGTAAAAAAGTTCATTAATAAGCATCGGGAACGCCTTTCGGTGCTCCAGGAGGCCCGTTTTGAGAAGGGCGAAAAACAGCTGGTGGAACTGATCGGTAAGGACCCGGAAAGTCAGAATAACTTTCCTGTGCCTGGAGTGTTCATTGGTATCCTGGTATGGGCTTTCATTATTCTGTTCCCGCTGGTGTTTATTCTTGACCCTACCCGCAGCAGGGGCGTGGACTTTAAGCAACTTCTGGACTATTATGTTCCTTTGTTCGCAACCCTTCTGATTTTCCTTGCGAACCAGCGTTTCTTTGTTCCAAAACTGTTCTTTAGAAAGAAGTACTTTCTGTTTTTGACATTTAACTCCGTGTTGCTCTCCTTTCTGCTTTGGCTTAGGGAATTTGCCTGGTTTATCCAGACCCGAACTCCCGAGGATACGATTGGCTCCTTCTTTTCGTCCTATGCGTTCCTGGGTGTAAATGGACATCTTGAAGGCGGCGTTATAATCTCCTTCATTTTTGTGGATGTCATGATTTGCGTTTGCTGTATCTTGATCGCCATTTTCACAAGACAGGTGATCCGCGCCTTTATTATCCGCGAAAAACGACGTGCCACATTGCAGTATGAACTGGACTTCCTGAAAAGCCAGCTGAGCCCCCACTTCCTCTTCAACACGCTGAATAACATTACCTCCCTCATTTCCTTTGATCCCAAGCTTGCGGAAAAATCCATGACTAAACTTTCGCAGTTGCTGCGAGTGATGCTTTACCAGTCCGGAGATAAGACCATTCCCCTAAAGGATGACCTGGATGTCTTGCAAAAGTATGCGGAACTGGAAAAATTGCGTCTGGATGACAAGTTTCAGTTATCTTTCGAGACGGAAATTGAAAAGCCCAATTTGATGGTGGAGCCTTTGCTCATTATGCCGTTGATGGAAAATGCCATGAAGCACAGTGCTAATCCTAATGGGGGAGGCTTTGCCCGTGTGTTTGTACGCCAGCAGGAAAATGAAATTTATGTGAAGGTGGAAAACAGTAACTTCCCCAGGAAGGCAAAACCTAACGCAAGCGGCCTAGGTCTTGTCACCTTGAAAAAAAGACTGGAGCTGCTTTATGCCGGCCGCTATACGTACAACGCAAAAGTTGACGGCGAAACGTATGTGGCGGAACTGCGATACAAATGCAATCGTCCTGAGAGCCAGTGAGAAGAACGTAAGGACTGGATTCTTCGGCCGTTGGCCTCAGAATGACGATATGGCGCTGGCCTCAGAATGACGATATGGCGCTGGCCTCAGAATGACGATAAAAAAGGACTTGACAAAATAAGATAGTTTGTATAAATTTTGGTCCGGACTAAATAATTTGTTAAGCACATGCCGTTAAAAACGGGGTGTGCCTTTTTTGTTTGATGTCCTGTTTGTAAATGCTTCTAGCGGGCGAGTGCCCCGCTTGTTTTCTTACATCTAAATAATTGTCTTTGGAGGTCCTACCGTGAATAGGATGTCAAGGTGCGCAGCCTTGATAGGGACTTTGTTGTCCTTATCGGGTTTTGCCTGTGGTGCGTTCGCCCAAGAATGCGAAGAAATCTCGCTGTTCAGGAATGGCAGTGATGCTGGAAAAATGATGGAAGGCTCCACCTTCCCGGAAATGCCGGAGTGGGCAGCCAACTGGGGAAATCTGGATGGCATGACGCCGCCCTACATTCGACTGTCTGGCCAGAAAAGCTCTGCAGGTAACTGGAGCGGGGAAATGTCTTTCCCTCGGATGCCTGTGACAGTAAAGGGTGGCTCCCTGAAATTGAAATTACGTTCCACCCAGAAGGGCCGTGCAGCCCTCTGGTTAAAGTTATCCTCTGGAAAAAGCTCCACGTACCAGATGGACGTGGCGGCCAACAAGACGTACAGTGTGGAGGTTCCTTTGACCGCCTTCGGTATGGGCGGGGCTGCGTCTGTGGCCGGAGTTGGTGTTGGGCTGGTAAACGTTCCCGCCTATCAATACACCTCGCTGTTTATAGATGACATAGCCTTTACCTGCGGGAACCCTTCGGAAGACCAATCCTCGCAGACATTTGCATCCGGTGGCGCCCCGACCGCCTATCCGTATAGCGACATCAAGCCAGAAAGTCCCATTCGCGATGTGATGTTCAGGGATTCTCACGCCGGGATGACAAGTGCAGCCTATTCCCCACAGGAACGTAAGCAGATGGCGGATTCCACCAGCCTAAACTTCGTGGTGGACCTCTTTGACTACGGCCAGCTGCAACGTTTTGCGACCGCTACGGATTTGACCCCGAAACAATCCAGCCAGGGGTGGTTTAATTCCCTCTACCAACTGGAGGCAAATCGCCTAAGGGATAGCGTCATTGCAAATCCCAAGGAACTGTTCTACCAGGCGGAAGCTTATGCCGCCAGCAGCGATAAGAGGGCCATGCCCCTCCTGCTTGCCAATGTGGACTACGGTTACCGCGCCTGTGTCGATACCTCCTGCGTATCCCAGGTGATTCGCCCTGCCCGATTGCTACTTGCGGGACTTCCTTCCTCAACAGTTCATGGGTCTGTATTCAAGATATTTTACGATCCCTATTTTTTAGTCACACACAGAACGGAACTCCCAGCGGTGGAAATAAAAGTCAAGGGAAATTGGGTCAAGTTGGCGCCTAAGTCGGAAATGGAAATCCAGTTCGAGGCTGCCGGTGTCCAGAAATTTCAGGTGCGCCTTACCGCCGGCGGAATCACCAGCACACAAACTCTTTTCGTGGAGGTAAAATAATGAGGCTCACAAAAATTTTGCTTTGCCTTGTGGCTATGGCGGGTTCTGCCTTTGCAAGTATTCACGATGTGTTTTTCCGTATGTCGGATTCAGGAAAATTCCTGGTGAAACTGACTTACGATTCTCCCTGGGTATCCTCCGAAGGTACACCTGTGGAGGATTTGCCTGGGGACAACGTTCGCATTCGCGTAATCGATCCCCCTGCAGGCAATGGCCTGTTTGGCTTTGAACTGCAGCGCCCCTTCCTGGTGCTGGACGGCATTTATCTCGATGTGGAAAACAACCGCACCCTTTCGGAATTTATGGAGGAGGCGGAACAGTTTGGCCTGGTTTCCGTGCTGAAGGAACTGGGCTACACTCCCGTCCTAGTACAATTTGCCGAAACCGTAAGCCAGGGCCTGGAAACGAATTCAACTCACTTTAAGAATTTGCTCCAGTTTATGAATGATAACCCTTATTTTGGATTCCAGAATAAGGCTGAAGATGGATTTATTGTAATGGGTATTAGCCAGGGTGGTATATTGGGCCGCTATGGATCTTACCTGTACGATATTTCTAGGCCGGCAGGTTCTGCGCCCATCCGCCTGTACGCTTCTCTGGATTCTCCCCATCAAGGTGCGATAATGCCTAAGGGATTGCATTATACCATCAATTTTTGGGCGGCCCATTCTTCAGATGCTGGGAAGTTTAGGGATTTGATAGAGGGTGCTGGCGCCAGTGAGTTGCTTTTATATCAGCCTGTTGGAAAAGATGATGGAACTGTGAAGGATTATTATAGTGCAGATGGCGGTGGACAGCGATTCTTGTTTGGAAAGTATCGTGAAGCCGCCAATTATAAAGGTTTTCCCGTTGTCCTGATTTCTCAGGGACAGATGAAGGGAAAGTCTGCTGATCATAAGAAGAAATTCTTTGATCTAAATAGAAAGGTTACAAAATTAGGAGGTGTTTTTGGTCGAGCGGTAAGTTCTTTCTCGGCTCCTGATATGGAAAGTGGTGAAATCGCCCACAATCGCATGTATAGATTTGACTCTATTTTTGTGTCTAGGGATATTGTGGGTACTACAGAATACGATTTTATTCAGGGAAGTACCTATCCTTTTGCAAAGACGATGTATTCTAGCTTGAGAAGCGGATTCGTTTCTGAAATTCCGAAGGAAATGCATATCAGTTTTTCCGATTATTTTGGAAACGAGTACAATGTAAGTTTGACAGGCTCTTGGGATAAGGACACTTTGTATCAGGCTAACAGTACCTTTATTCCGACAACCAGTGCCATGGATATGCTTTGTGGTGGAGAATTGTCCATTGGTGTTCCCTGTTCCTTTAAGGAAAGCCATGTAGGATTCCCTTTTGAAAATCCCAAGGGCAGAAGTACTGCTGACGCTGCGTATGCGGTAGATCCGACCCATCCCCGTTATAATGAGGCTATCAGTGGCCGCCATATTGAACTTCCTGGCGTTGGCGACAAACAGGATATGGACGTTCTTGTGGGCATGCAAACGGATGTGTGGCGTATTTTCTGTGAAATTGCCAAACGAGATTATGACGCCTCTAGCAAGTCTTTCCGTAATTCAAAACTTTCTGGAGTTTTCGATCCCTCGGCTAGCTGCATGGATATTACGAAAATGCCAGCTCTGATAAAGAATAGTGGTATTGTACAGCGCCGTAAATTTGGATATGCCCGTTATGATTACAATGAAAAAGCAACGGAATCTAAAGATTCTGTCCGTTTTAAGGTTCCGGCAGGTTGGCATAAAGTTGCCGTATTTGATAATGGAGGCAAAATTCAGGAAGGTTCTACCTTTGAAGTGGAGGTGATTGCTGGAAAATCTTCTAGCGGATGGATGAAGGCGGAGCTGCTTTTAACCACAACGAAGGCTGGAACGGGACAAATCCAAATGCGTGAAATTACAGTTCCTATGGATGGTGACCGACATACACTTCGTTGGGCGATGCCCGAAACAAAAGGGGCTCTTACCAATTATCGTTGGTTCCGCTTGGTATTAAATTCTAGCGGTTCAACCGTTAGTGTTATGAAACCTCGATTGGTGTATGCAAGTATGTCTAAACAGTCTGTAGAGTACATCACAAATCCCATAATCTTCCCCAATAATAAACTGGCTATTAGGAAAGTTGGTGAAAATGCGTCTGTAAGCCTTTATGAGGATGCGTTAGGCAGTGGACAGAATTTGAAGTTTAATAATATTGGCGATTTTGCATTCTACGACTTGGGTGGGGCTAAGAATCTTTCCCAGTTTAAGACTGTAAAAATTCAGTATTGGCCAGGATCTTGCGGTTCTACGAAGGTTTATTTTGATTCCTTTGTGAATGGAGCAGTTAGTTTGGCGAATGGGAATTCAGTAGGTGGTTTTGTTGAAAAAACAATTCCGCTGGAAAATATTGTCAATACAAACTTCACCCAGGATAATGGAATTTCTGCTTCCAGATTTGTTCTGCGAGGAACAAGTGCTGGGGAACGTTGTCTTATCCATAGTATAATTTTGGACTAATTAACGTATTGTGTTTTGAAATTGTGTATTTTGCAAACTATGGTTTGCAAAATTCATAGCTGATTGGACGTTTTCTTGATTTAGGATAACGTTCAATCTAAGTTTGTTTATTGCGGGTGGATGTGTTTACTGAAACCCGCTTTTTTAGGAGTTGAAATGAATAAGTTTTTCTTGTCTGTTTGTTTTGGAATTGGGGTTTCAATGATGCTTACAGGGTGTCTTGTGCCTAAAACCCAATCCTTGGCTAAGTCTTTAATGCCGTCCCCGTTGACGCATCGCGTTGATGCTAGTGATCGTGATTCTCGTTTTTCGATTGCTGGTTCCGGTTATTATGGCCATACGGGGAGTCCTAAAGATAACGTTAAGGATGCGAATGTGGGAGGGGGAAATGTTAGCTCCACCTTCCGTTTTGGCGGTTTTTTCTCCCCCTTATTTGTAAATGCCGCTTTTGGCGCTTTCGGCGGTTACAGTGGCTTTTCTTGTTCAGAATCGTCTTGTGGTTCGGGAGAATCTGAGTTTGAAAAGTATGAAACGTGGCTCAAGACTCCTGAAGGAAAGGATAGTTACTTAACGTGGGCTGTGCGGGAACGTCTTTTGGTTGGTCTTGATTTTAATTTGGGACCGTATTTGATTCTTGGCGCAGCAGCAGGATTGCAATTATATCAAGAAGGTGGTGAATACTACCAAAAGCGTCTTGATCTTGATAATCCGGAAAATAGAATTGCCGAAAATGACGATGGAAAAATAGGGGGGACGCTTTTATTGCCTGTTTGGGTGGGTACTCATTTGGGACGTCATGGCGAATACGGAACCTTGGCGGCTGAGTATGACTTGATGGCTTCAACTAGCTATAGCATGGAAATGAAGTTCACCTATACTCATCCTACAGGATTCTTTGTCGGATACCAGATAGGACGCATTGTTCGTCACAACTTCTATTTCGGTAAGGAATTCGTTTTCTAAAAATAATTATGGGAAAAATAATGGATAAAACAAAGATGAAGGTCTATTTAGATACTTCTGTTATTGGACTATGGAAGAAAAAATATCTCAATCTATTCACCGGAATTTTTTGAGGAGGATGCATGATGAAAGAACCGATTCTTAGCTCTCGTTTTGATGTAGAAGATATTCGAAAGCTGCGCGAATATAATTCATGGCGTCATTCTCAAATGACCACAGCGGAGGTTTTGGCCGATATTAAGGAAGGGTCAAATGAATTTCTTCGTGAAATGGGGACAGCGGGTTTAAAATTAGCTGAACCTCCAGGAAAGTATTCTGCAAAATAAATAGACTGTAACAAAAAAAATCCCTCAGAATTTCTGAGGGATTTTCGTTAATAGCTGATCCTGAATTACTTCTTGATTGCCTTTACGACGCCCAGCTTGGTCTTCAGGATGTATGCACCCTGGCGGATGTTCAGGCGGAGGGTGCCGTCTGCGTTCATTGCCTGGCCCTTCAAGCCGGTCCATACCATGTTGCCGTTCAGGTCGAAGACCTGTGCAATCATACGGCTGTCGTTGGTGTTGAAGAAGCGCGGTGCATGGATTGCAGTGGACTTGCAGCCAGTTGCTACGATCTTTGCGATGTAGATGCCTTCTGCGTCACTATTGAAGGTGAGGGAGTTGGATTCGTTGTCGCCTTCGTTATCCAGGTTGACGGTGGTTTCGCTCCATTCGCTGCCGCTTGCAGGGCGGCCGTACTGGTAATCCAGCCAGCTGCCGGCATTAGCAGCACCGACGTTCACGTAAGCATTCTTGCCGTCAGTTGCGCTACGCATGGTAATGGTCAATTCTGCACAGCTGCTGAGTGCGTCGGCAACATCGTCAGAAAGCTTCAGAACCTGAGACTGGTAGCCGCATTCTTTATCGGCCTGTTCACAACCTGCCAGCGGAACACTTGCATAACCAGTAACGCCATCCAGCGGGGTAGCCACGTAAGAGACTGCGCCCAGCTTGTTGCTAGCCTGGCTCCAGGTAGAAACGTCGGTAGTGGTGGAGTAGTCCACCAGTACAATATCTGCGGTAGGAGATTCGACCGGTTCAGTGTAGTTGGGGTCGGTGGTTTCGTCTACGCAGGTGCTCAGTGCAGCTGCGGAAGCGCCCTTCTGGTAGACCAGGG
Organism: Fibrobacter sp. UWR4; assembly: GCF_003149045.1. Classification (NCBI taxonomy): domain Bacteria; kingdom Pseudomonadati; phylum Fibrobacterota; class Fibrobacteria; order Fibrobacterales; family Fibrobacteraceae; genus Fibrobacter; species Fibrobacter sp. UWR4. The sequence continues at coordinate 72,227 of NZ_QGDU01000020.1, forward strand.
TGGTAACGGAACGTGCCGGCAGCATAGTGCAGGCGGCGATAGATACGGGCTTACTCTTAAAGCCGTTTTCCTTGGACTGGACTGCGGTAACAATGCCCATGCCGTTAATCACGGGATTGTCCAGCTGGATAGCGGTTTCGGTGGGGTTGATCACCACAACGGAAATGGAATCGCCGGTAGCGCTGGTAAATGCAACTGTCTTCAGAGTGCTATCATCAACTGCGGAAGTAATCACCTTCCAGCCCGGGTTTACGAACTTGGAGTAGTGACGCATGGCGTGGTATTCCGGATTCACATAGAATTCGTCCGCCTTACAGCCGCCCCAGCCTTCTGCGCAGACGCCGATCATCTGGCCAATCTTTCCGCCCCAGAAAAGTTCCCAGGCGATGTAGCCAGACAACTTACCGTCGGTAAAGCCCGCCTGCATAATGTGGGCGAGGCCCACCATGTCTGCTTCGCGGGTCTTGTCCAGCATGTTGCAGAATTCAGTCATGATAATGGGCTTGTTGCCGTAGGTGGAACCGATAGCCTTCATGGACTGGCGGAAATTTTCCGGATTCAGGTAATTGTTGCCGGCATTGTCCTTGCCACTACCTGCATGATAAAGATGGTAGGCATAGCCGTCCAGCTTACTATCATCCAGCTTGTTCATGTATTTCTGGAAGTTTTCGTAACCAATACCTAGTGGCTCCGGTCCCAGGATCTTGGGTTTATTGGCCATCCCCTGGAGAGCGTCGTAAACCGCATTCAGGGCCTGCTTGTAACCGGCAATTTCGTTAGTCTCGGTAGGTTCGAACAAGGTTTCGGCGTAATCCGCTTCCATGTCCGGTTCGTTCTGCAGGGAAATATAGTCCGGAACGATACCTGCAGCATTGTAAGCCTGCAGACTCTGCTTCCACCAGTTGGCAAATTCGGTATAGGCGTAGGCGCCGTAGGCGTCGCCAGTAGCTTTCTTTAAGGTCTTGTCGGACTTGGAGGCGCCATCCTTGCCGTTAACGCTGTTGCTGGGCTTAAGCTTACCCGGTGCAGACCAGCTGGACATCTCGATCTTTAGGTGATCGCCCAGGCGTTCCTTTGCAGCCTTCACAATCTTGATATCTGCGGCAAGACTGTCTGCGGAATTGGCTAACGCCTCGTCGCTCTGCAGCCAGTTACCCATGCGCAAGAATGATAAGTTCAAGCCGGTAAATGCCGTGTCGAAAAGAGCCTGCTGGTTCTTTTCGGCCATGCCCAGGATCCAGCCCTGGTAATAAACGCTACCGCCACCGAAACCCACGATGGACTGCTGGGTTGCGGCGGGATCTACTGCGATACCTGCGGCGGATGCCATGGTTGCTGCGGCCAGCGCTGCGGGGAGAAGCTTCCTAATCATATACGCATTCCTTATATATTGTCATACACCAAGGCCAAATTTAGGTAATCCAAGCCCCCCGGGCCCGCCGGGGGGTAATGACAATGTGCATATTCTCACATGGAATAAGAAAATCGTAATTTTTTCGCCTAAATAACGTTGCTATGTAAATTATTTTGTATATATGAGACATCAAAAAACGGTGAATACACCACTTTTTGTGCGGAAGACATCGGATCAGGACCTAGAAATTTGTAATCATTACAAAAACTAGTGAAAAATCTGACAAAAGTTTGACAAAAGTTTGACAAAACTATTGACTTCTGTAAAAAAAGAGATATATTTATCAATGTAAACGAGAGTGAACGACTCAGAAACACTAACGCTTCGAAAGTTGTCAATCTCAAAAGAATGTGTAACAAACAACAAGGAGTACACTATGAAGAAGCAAGGTTTTACCCTTATTGAATTGATGGTCGTGATCGTTATCATGGGCATCCTCGCAGCCGTCGCAGTACCTAAGCTGTTCGGTATGATCGCTAAGTCCAAGGCATCTGAAGTTGGTCCCGCTGCTGGTACCTACGTGAAGTTGCAGGACGCTTATGCAGCAGAACGTAACGCAGCGGGTGGTTGGATGCTGATTGGCTATACCATTCCGGCTTCCAATAATTTCAGCTACAAGGGCGGCATCACTGAAAATGCCACCGTTGAACTGACATCTTTGAATAATAACATTGGCTGGCAGGCTCAGAATAAGGTTGCACTCAATGACTGCACTACAGACGAATGCTTCTGGGATATTGTTGTTAACAATGGTGATAAGGGAGGCCAAATCAAGTATGCTGCTTGCCTTACTGCCGACGCCGCTCCTTTGACAGCAAACTTCACTGCAATTAGCACTCCGGGTGAAAACTGCACTGTTAGCACCGCTGCAATTCAGTAATTCGTCGCTGACAAAAGACACTAAAAAAGGACTCCCGTTTGGGAGCCCTTTTTACGTTTTTGCCGTTTGGCTTAATTACTTACCGATCTTATCAAAGGTCGGAGTAAGGGCCACGCAGCCAGCATCACCAGCAGAAGCCGCAAAAGCGATATCAGCCTGAGTTGTGCCAGATGCCTTAGACAAAGTTACGGTCCAGTTATTACCAGAATCCTTCTTTGTGCATTCATTCAAGTTGGCATTGTTATTTGCACCCCAACCGAGCTTGTTGTCATCAAGAGCGTCGGAACCATCTTCTGCAATAGCGCCGTGATCATAGGTGAAATTTGTTGTAGAGCCGTTATTCGGAGCGAGATAGCCGATCAGCTGCCAGCCACCAGCCATGGAAGATTCAGAGAAGTATGCCTGCTGCAACTTCACGTAGGAAGACTCTTTTTTGGATTCTTTGATTTTTAGGAAAAAAGAAATTCCGTCAATAAAGCTTGAAAGGCTCAGTTCGCTTTTTACGAGTTTTTTTTAATACAGATGCTATTTCTTCCTCGATTGCACGGAATTTCCCAACTTTTCGCAAAGCGACAAGATGGACGGTCGCATTCTATACAAAAGCCCAGCCAAATCTTCTTCGGCAAGCAGAGGCTTTAGTTCATCAAAAGAAACCTCCTTAAGCTCCTTAGCAAAGGCCTGTAGTTTTTCAATCAACGACAACATATTTTTTGCGGCAACCACATTGGCGTAAGAACGTGCGTTTTTCAGTCGTTTCTGCAAAACATCCGTATCTGGCGCCAACCCAAATAGGGCATCATACTGATACACGTCATACAAGTCGCGCATTAGGCCTCGTTCATTCCACGCAGCGATTTTATGAGCGAATGCAATAGACGGTTCCATCACCCGAATGATTCTTGCCGGCCTGCCGTAAGGAGTGCTTAAAAGCGAAGAAGACATGGGAATTGACGGACAATCCTTTTCGGCAGAAATTTCTATCTGAGCCTGTTGGTTTCCAAAACTTATGAGAATCCTAAGTGCCTTAGAATTCAGTGAGCTTTCAAACTTCAATCCATTAATTTTGGATAGTTCATCTTCTATTATTGTCTTGACATCTTTTTTGGAATCAAAGGGAATGAAGATGTAATCCACATCGTTCGTGAACCTTGGACTATGCATTAGTCGCAAAGACATTCCACCTTTGAGAATTGCGGAATTTCCAAATTTTACGGCAAAGAAATCAACGATCCAGGCAAGCAGTTCTTCAACATTCCTAAAGTTTTCCATAGATGTTGTTCCTTACAAAAGACTGAAATTTGGGGTTGTTGTATTTTTCAAGATATGTTTCCATTTTCTTTTTGGACAATGCCGAAAACTGAATGTCCTGAAAAATATTGAAGTAAAAGTTTTTCCCGTGCTGGTAAAAATAAAACGTGTCTAAAACGGCTTTTTCCGGGGTTGCAATCTTGACCCCATATTCGTTGGGCTCGAAGCCGAAATATAGGTCTTGGCTAATTCTTGAATAGGACAAATTCGTGTTTCCTGTATATTCCGCAGCCCTGGAGGGTACTGCGCAACTAACCATAAACGGACTTTCGGTCCCAATCAACTTGTGGGCTGCTAACGCGCTGCCGAAGGTTACATAGGAATCTGGCTTAACCTTTGCTGACAGCACCTTGATGTCAAAACCTTTGGTAACATACACGCCTCTGCAATATCTGGTAAGCAATCCTGCATTTACAAATTGTCGGATCAAGGCCTGTAGTTTTTGAAAATCGGAGATGTTAAAAAGAGAACTAAGTTCAGGAAGCGTAAAGACTCCTTGAACGAGGTTTGAAAGGGCTTGCAGCAATCCGGCGTTTTCTAGGACGTTTTTCATATTTACATATAATATAGTAATTTACATATTATCTGTAAATATGTTTTTTCAGGATTCAATAATGTCATCCTATGCTAAGTTGCCGCCTCAATTTCAAATTATTCTATAAAAACTGCCGTGTTCAAATTTTACTGACATGCCATACGCTTTCATTGACAAATTTAAAGTCGGACTTTAAATTTGTCAAAATAACCAGTGTGCGCATTTTTGTACGAAATGTAATCGTTTATTGACATTGGAGTTGCAACGTTATCCTTCCTACGTGAAGTTGCAGGAAGCTTATTTCTCTGAAAGTAACGCCATTGGTGGCTGGACCATGATTGGTTATAAGGCTCCTGCAGCATCCAGTGCAGCTGACTCTATTTCTACCAGTGGCTCCAACTTTGACTACTCTCAGCAGGGCTCTTACACTAATGGTACTATCACCACCGCAAGCGCAACCGCTCTGTGGCAGGCCAAGAACAAGGTTGTTCTTAACGATTGTGCTGTGAATGATGCAAACGTATGGCAGATTAAGGGCACCATTTCTAACGCTCTTGTGACCTTTAGTGCATCCACCTCTTCTATATGCACTCCGCTTACTCCGACATTCAGCAAAATCGGTCAGTAATCCAGCCTAAAGTCAACAATCGTTAAAAAAGGACCCCAGCTTTGGGGCCCTTTTTATGTTAAGAACTTTAGACTTGTTTAATTAGTCAATGGTGCCATCAATAGCAGTAAAGTTCGGAGTCAGAGACTGACATCCTGCGTCAGTAACTTCTGCCTTATAAACAATGCTTGCGCCTGCGGCAGCAGTAGCAGATGCAGGAGTCACCTTGATAGTCCACTTTTCGCTATTTGCAGCTCCAGGGGTACAATCATTCAGTTTGACCTTGTTGTTTGCAGTCCAAGCACGGGAGGTTTCTCTGGTAACCGTACCGCCATTTCCAGTTCCGATCGAACCAGCATAATCAAAATTTGTGGATGTGGGTGCGATATAACCGATAAGGGTCCAGTTACCTGCTGCATTTCTTTCTGCGTAGAATGCGTCCTGCAACTTCACGTATTCTCAAGTACTTTTTCGTTGTTTTTGGTTGAAATATTGACATTCATGTTTGTGTTTTCAAAGTTTGCGTCAGCTCGGAATGTTCCGGGTTAAACTGGAGGCTATATGCTTTTTTATGATGCTGCAATTGATGACTTGAAGAATAATCCTGGTGAATTGACTGAGGCGACAATCAGGACGTATCAATGGAATTTGCGAAAGATTCGTGACTTTATGCCGGAGATGGAATGTAATTCCATAGATGAAAAGATGATTCGAGATTTTAAGATTCATCTGCAGGAAAAGGGGAATAAGCCGGCGACTGTGACAAAGGCGTTGTCGGTATTTCGGATTTTTGTCAATCGCCTGCGTAAGGAAGGGCTGATTGAAAACGATCCGTTTGTTGGAGTAAAAATTGGTCGAGTCTATACGCGTCGCGGCTTTTTGACGATGCGAGAATTGAAACAACTTTAGAGGCATCATCAACATGTGTGGAAGCATTTAGGCAGCCTTGCTAGATGATTCTCTCGATTCCGATTCCCATTCGTAGGCTATCTTTACATC